>DAISJZ010000019.1:0-39025 GCA_036821145.1 Spirochaetota bacterium | reverse complement strand
TATGAGTCTGGAATATAAAACAAAAGGTAATAATCTTGTAATCTATCTGAAGGAATCCCTTGATATAGCTAATTCTGCCTATGTTGAAAGGAACATTTCCCAATTGATTACAGAGTATAATGATCACGATATTGTTCTGAATATGGACTCCGTTAAGTACATGAACAGCGCAGGCCTTGGCGTACTTATAATCCTCACAAAAGAGCTGGAAAAAAAAGAACGTATTTTAAAAATCAGCAACCTCAATTACACGTTAAGGAAGGTCATAAACATTCTTGACGCTGAAACTCTCGTCAATATATATGATGATGAGAGAGATGCCGTAATGGCATTAAATGCCTGATGTTAAAAAAAATAATATTTATTATACCATTCTTTATTATTCTATCCTGCTCAGGGAGAGATATTGCATATACTCCCTGTGAAGAGAGGTGCGAGTACGCGCGTCTGGATTGTGTTGAAGACTGCGGAGGTTATGACAGGGCAGGCTTTTCGTTTAAAATCGGAGAGGAGGAGCCCTTCACCCCATTCTCCTGCACTGAGAGATGTGAAGAGAAAGCTGAACTCTGCAGAAGCAGATGTTCGGCTGAAAAATAATGTATGATTTTCTATACTTTCCTCGACTGGTTTTTCATATTGTTTCATTCAGCATGGACACTGTTTAACATAACAGGCTGGGCATTCAGGCTCACAAGGAGAGTTCATCTTGTGACAATAGGACTTACCGCTTTCTCATGGTTTGTATGCGGATATTTTTACGGCTGGGGTTACTGTATCTGCACGGACTGGCACTGGCGCGTCAGGGAGATCCTTGGCAGGGAGAATAGTTCGTATTCATTTATCCACTACGCGATCCGAGAACTCACCGGGTTAAATCCCGATCCCCTGCTGATTGATATTCTTGTGCTCTCTGTTTTTCTCCTAACGGCGGTATTGAGTATTTTTTTAAATATACGGGACTTTAAAAGGAGTCAATGAAAAAGATACTTTTCATTGCCATCAATGCAAGGTATGTGCATTCCAACCTTGCTCTTCTCTATCTGAAAAAAACAGTTTCAGATCTGCAGTATGATTCAGCAATTCTGGAATTTTCAATTAATGAAAAAACTGAAAAGATTCTCGCGTCTATAATAGGCTGTAATCCCGATATTATCGCGCTCTCTGTTTATATATGGAATTCTTCTATTATAAAAACAATCCTCCCCGATCTGAAAAAAATAAACCCCTCTGTGAAGATTGTCTGTGGCGGGCCGGAGTTGAGTTATAATGCCGCGGAGTGGATAAATGATTTTCCGCAGATCGATTATATTATTACAGGGGGAGGGGAGGCTGGTTTCCGCGAACTTGCCCTGTTAGATTTTAATTCGTCTGAAAGAATTATAAGCAGAATAAACTTACCTTTCCGTGATGTACCCTTCCCCTATGATGACGCGGAGATGAAGAGGCTCTCGGGAAGATTTATCTATTACGAAAGCAGCCGGGGGTGCCCCTTCAGGTGTTCCTATTGTCTATCATCCCGCAGCGATCAGAATCTGGATTTCAGAAATCCTGATCAGGTTAAAGATGAACTGGATTTTTTTAAATTCCATAAGCCCCGGCTTGTGAAGTTTGTGGACCGGACCTTCAACAGCAGAAAAGATCATTACAGGGGGATCTGGGAATATATAGTCAGTAATTTTTCAGCCGGGGGTACACTCTTTCATTTTGAAATTTATCCTGAGCTCCTTGACAGTGAAGATATAGCTTTTCTTTCTACTGTTCCGGCCGGGCTTTTTCAGTTTGAAATGGGGATACAGTCACTGAAAAGTGAGACTCTTGCCGCAATAAACCGCAGTGTAAGAAAAAACGGCTGGATAGAAAATATAAAAGCCATAGCAGATAGAGGCAACATCCATCTGCATGTTGATCTCATTGCCGGGCTTCCGCATGAGTCCTACTCCAACTTTAAAGAATCTTTTGATACTGTTCATGATATAGGGGCACATCATTTTCAGTGCGGATTCCTTAAAGTACTTCCCGGCACAGAGATGATTGAACGGAGTGATGAATTCGGTCTTGAGTTTTCCCCAATCCCCCCGTACCAGGTGAGAAGTAACAGGTGGATCTCTTTTGATGAAATGCGGAGGCTCGAGAGGGTGGCAGAGCTTCTTGAGATATTTTATAATTCAGGAAGATTCAGGGAGACAGAGAGGTTTCTCACGGAAAAAACCGGCTCCTCATTCAGCTTTTATGAAAAGCTTGAGGAGCTCTACAGGGGAGACGTGGGGCTGAACTGCAGAGAGTGGCCTGGCGCTGCTGCTCTGCTCATGAAATACGCTGAAGAAACCGGGGTTACAGCTAAAAGTGTTCTTACTGATTATCTCAGGTGGGACTGGTGCAGCAGTATGAAGCTGCATCATTATCCGGCTGTAATCAGTTCAGATTACACAACAGAGATTAAACGGAAGGGTTATAACCGGCTTATTCAGTTTTCAGACAAAGGGATAATAAGTTTTCACGGCGTTCAATTCAGCCGGGATGAATTGAGGAGGGGGATTTTTTTTAAAGCAGAGAGTGATGAGTTTATATTTCGCATGAAAATATCCGGTTATCATCTGATTCTCCCTGATAAAAGAAATATAGAGTTTGATATTTAATGAAAAATAATATCCCTTGACATATAAATGAATATTGTATCCCTCTTTCAGTTAATAATTTTTAAAAAAGGGTATTTCCGGTTTAAATTTACAGGGACCGGAATGGTGATGATTAATGGCAAGAATGGATTCAGAGCAGAGAAAAAAACAGATACTTGAATGCGCTAAAAAGCTTTTTGCGAAAAAAGGGTATTACCAGACTCAGATATCCGATATTCAGCATGAAGCTGGCGTTGCAAGGGGCACCATATACCAGTATTTTAAAAACAAAGATGATATATTCAAAACACTGCTTGAGAATCTGCATAACGAAATGAAAGATGTTATTTCAAGCAAACCTGCAAATCTTGAAGAGGATTTCAGCAGCGGAGAAAAGGTCTTCAGATACAGGATAAAAAAGGCCTTTGCTCTCTTTGCCAATGATCCCGATTACTGCAATATTCTCCTTAGAGTCGGCCTTGGGCTCGGGGAAAGTTTTGACGGCATGTTGGGGCGCTTTGACAGGCAGATGGTTGAACTTATAAAGAGCTACCTGGTTTCAGGCATAAAACTTGGAAGGATTAAACCCGACCTTGACACTGAGCTTTTGTCAAATGTTATCGGAGGCGGTTTCATGAGGATGGCTTATTATTATGGTGTAACAGGGCGAGGAAGTAAAACAGAGGAGTTTGAACAGCTTACTGAAAATTTTGTAAATGCCTTTGCTTACGGAATTTTTCTGGAAAAACCTTGACATGGATTTATTCTGATATAAATATGAACTGACATGTCAGTTAAATGCTTGGGGTGGCATAAACTGATTTTTATAGTAATAAGTCTCTGCAATAATAAAGCAGAGGACACTTCTAATATAATTAGAGCTTTTAGATTATAGCATCACAGAGCTTAAAGTTTGCATCATCCTAATCCTGTTCAATGTTCATTCCGGTCAATAAGTGATCGGAGTGAACCCTTTTTTCATTCTTCTTTCATTTATCTGCTGTAAATATTTTACTTGTATATATGAATGCTGACTTTCAAATTGATCCTGAATAATTATAGCGGCTGACAATTGAATTTGTACATCAAATCGTCATTTCGAAGAAGCGTCAGCGACTGAGAAATCTCTTCGTTTTTTGCTATAGACATTTCAGAAATTAAATCTTTTTTTTCACATTTTTTTGCGGATTAAAGATAGATTTCTCACCCGAAGAACTGATGCGGGTTCGAAATGACCAGTTTTTAAACGTTTTAATACTTATAGCTTAATATTTCCCCGGAGTTTTATTGATGAAGAAAAAGAAGAGAAAGCTCTTTGCCGAGCTTATCCAGAAATATATTGGTGAAGGGTCAGAGCCTGCATGTCCCTATTTCGGGGAGTGCGGCGGATGCATGTTTCAGAATGTCCCTTATGAAAACCAGCTTCTGCTTAAAAAAGAATATCTCAATTCAGTGCTTGAAGGAATTGTTGAAGCTGATGAAATTCATCCTGCAACTCCATATATGTACAGGAACAGAATGGATATGGTTACGGCCTTTGGCAAGAAAGGTCTCCGCAGGCAGGGGGGGTACAGGCATGTGGTGGACATAGAATCCTGTGCAATAATGCAGAGCAGAACAAATGAACTATACGGCCAACTCCGCGGGCTGCTGGAGAAAATTCAGGATTATGATTATCTCAGGCATGAGGGGTACCTTCGTTATATTGTGCTACGGCAGGCGAGGTTTACAGGTGAAGTGATGGCCAATTTTGTTGTTGCATCTCCGGAAAACAGGCTGGGATTCGCTCTTATAGATATTCTTGAAGACATTGATTCATCTTCAATACTGCTCAGTGACGGGCTTGCTGATCTCAGCATTGCTCCTGTGTTTCAGACAATCAAGAAAGGGTTCATCACAGAATCTTTTGACGGCATTGAGTATATGATTACACCGAATTCATTTTTTCAGTCCAATTCGGAAATTGCTCTCCAGATGTACAGAAAGATTCTTGCCCATGTAAAAGGGAACACTCTTGATCTCTATTCAGGGGTGGGGAGTATTTCTCTTTTTGTTGCCTCCGCTGCTGATAAGGTTACAGGTGTGGAGATTTCGGAAGAGTCAGTCTCAACTGCAGAGCAGAACCGTGAGCACAACGAGATTGATAATGTTGAGTTTGTATGCAGGGACGCTGCCGAGTTTGTGATTGAACATAAAGGTGAGTACCAGACGCTGATCCTTGATCCTCCAAGGAGCGGGATGCATCCGAAAATGATGTCTCATATACATGAAATGAACCCTGAAAGAATCATATACATGTCGTGCAATCCCTCCACTTTCAGAGATGATGCAAGACTTCTTGAAAATTATAAAATTGATTCTTTTGAGGCTTATGACATGTTTCCGCAGACTCCTCATATTGAAACTCTTGCAGTGCTTTCGAGGAAACAGTGATGTTTGAGCGCATAACAGACAGCGGACTCAGGAGGCGGATTAAACAGCATGTTATCGGGAAAGAGCATATATTTTTTGCTTCAGTACAGCCCGGTTTTGAAAAAACAATTTCGCGTGAGTTTCAAAGTATCGGCCTCAATGTAAACAGTGAGTTTATTGAAGGTGGAGTTGAATTTACAGGTACCCTTGATGACTGTTTTTCAGCCTGTATAAGTTCCCGCACAGCTTCCCGTATTATGATGAGGCTTGCATCATTCAGATCTCATGATTTTTATGAGCTTGAGCGTGCTATACGTTCATTCCCCTGGGAACTTTATCTGAACCCGGAAATTCCTGTGAATTTTAATATTACTTCGCGGAAATCTATGATCTACCATACCGGGAAACTTCAGGAGATTTTTGAGAAAGAGCTCCCTGCTGTATTCAGCTTCAGTAAAGATTCTTCAGCGGAAAATGAAGGTGCTGCCCGGCAGACACTGTTCATCAGGAACTTCAGGGATATATGCACTGTGAGTATTGATGCTTCCGGAGAATTTCTTTATAAGAGAGGGATGAAGCAGCTTACTGGCGCAGCGCCTTTACGTGAAACCCTTGCTGCGCTTATTCTCCTTGAAGCGGATATAGCCCGATACGACCTGCTCCTTGACCCTATGTGCGGTTCAGGCACATTCAGTATTGAAGCAGCATTAATCTTTTCAGGAACTCTCCCCAATGCGGAGCGGTTTTTCCCTTTCATGAACTGGCCCTCGTTCAAGGAGAGAAACTTCCTTTATCTTAAAAAAAACCTGATGGAGAAGCAAACACCGGAATATGTGCAAGAAAAAAAAATAGTCACTTCTGATATTGATCCTGAAGCAGTTAAAATTTCAGAGGCGAATATACCTGATATTTTAAAAGGGATAATAACTCCTGAAACTGCAGATTTTTTTTCACTGGCTCCGGAATTACTGAACGGCAAAAAGACACTGATAGTCCTTAATCCCCCTTACGGGAAGAGAACAAGAGAAACGGATATTTATTCATTTTATAAAAATATCGGGATTAAGCTTAAATCTGATTTTAAAAACTGCGGTTATGCGGTGATAGCTCCTGGAGTTGAAGCTGAGCAGGCTCTTGCTCTTGATTTTGACAGAAAGATTAAATTTATGAACGGCGGCATCATAGCTGCGGTTCTTTTCAAAGATGCTTAAATTTTTCCTGAACTTACAAGCTTTACGAAATGCTCATATGATCTGTCATACGTTCTCTCCGCGCTTTCATTGAAAAAACATGCCGGGAGTTGCCGTGATTTACGATGATATGCAATACATTCGCAGCATATCCCTTTGCGTGAACAGGGCTCGTACGAGCAGTTGCAGTTTTCAAGGTTTTTATCTTTTCTGCATTCCATGAGGCGCTCCTAATCCTCTCTCTTCTTTTTAAATACAAAAAATTTGGATCCAAGAAAATTTACAGCAAGCCCGCCGACGATTCCGAGAAATGCTGCGAGAAGATAATACCTGTGGAAAAATTCTTTTGTATCGTAAAGGTAAACAGAGATTGTCCAGTTGAGAGCAAACCCCGCAAGGCTGACCACAAAGAATCGTATATACTGGTGAATAAGCCCATGCCCGCTCTTCGGGAAGTTGAATTTTCTATTAAGTAAAAAATTTGAAGTGAGTGCAAAAACAAATCCAATGGCTCTCGCTAAACGGAAAGGAATCTGCATCATGTCATAAGAGATAAAAACAAAAGTGAGGTCAACTACCATACCTGATGCGCCGATCATGGAGAAGACAACAAATTCACTCAGTGTCCTGAATTTAAACCTGAAGAGCCTCCATATATGTATAAGGTAAAGGGCCTGCTGTTTCATTGTGAGTTTGCTTTCACCGTAAAGCCTCTCCTGAAACTGAATAGGTATTTCAGTTACCTTTTTCGGGGCAAGTTTTACAAGGAGTTCCAGGCCGATTTTAAATCCCAGTGGATTGAGGGGGACATTTTTTTCAAGGAGTGAGCTCCTGAATGCAAAAAAACCGGCCATTGGATCTTTCACTGACGTAAAGGGGCGCGCAATCATCCTTGAGACAAGAGCATTCAGAATACGGAAGATATTAAAATGCTCAGCTGAACCGCCTTTAACGAAACGGCTCCCTATTACAAATTCGTATCCCTCTTTTGCAATTTTATCAAGCATTGCAGGTATTTTTTCCGGAGGGTGACTCAGATCAGCATCCATAACGAGATATATATCACCTGTTGCAAGTTCAAAACCGGCAATTACAGCTGAGGAGAGCCCCTTCTCCTCTAACCTGATCTTCAGTTTAACAGGGTATTTTTTCTGCAATTCATCAACTTTTTTATCTATACCGTCCTGTGAATTATCATCAACAAATATTATTTCATATTTATATTGCGTATTTTTCAGGGAGCTGTCTATTCTTGATGTAAGTTCAGGTATATTGTCAGCTTCGCGGAAAGTCGGTACTATTATAGATATTTTGTTCATATTATCACTTAATTTAGTATTTTCCGGTTAATAAAATGTAATAGGCGGAATCATTACAATCATTTTTTTATCAATAGGATTGATCTTTTACTGTATATTATCTTAATAGCATCTTTATGTAATTGAATTGTCGTAAAATTAAAATCTTTCCTGCATGGGATACCCTGCGGGTGTTGAATGATTTAACAATTTTACCTGTTTTATGTCAGGTTTGCGGCAATTCTGATAATACGGATTAATTATATCTGATATGAGCGATAAAGAGAAATCAAAACATCAGCAGATTGACAGGCAGGTGAGCAGCTTCATTGAAGAGGTGGGCCTGTATTCTGAAGAGCATATAAATTATATTGATAAACTTAATCATGTACTTGATGAGATGAAAAACTCAGCCAACAGTGTTGAACGGAAAAATTACCCATCCTTTTACGAAACAGTTAAAAGCTTCGAACATTACCTCAAAGAAAAAAGAATAACACTTACTTCTCATGAAAATGAAAGGCTTTCGGTTATTGTCTCTTCGGGCCTGAATAATATGGCTAAAAAGAGAATGGCAGAAGACCTGATACATGCTGTTAAGGAGAGGCATGCCTCCGAAGTGGAGATGAAGATAAGTGAAGAAAGAAAAAAAAGCGAGATAGCAGAGCTTAAAAAGTCGAGATCGTTTATTGTTAACTGGTACAATCTTTTTAAATTTGCTCTTGAATACGGTACTATCACTCTTTTCTCCCACAGGCTGAAGGCTGAATGTTTCGACCGGCTGAGAGTAAACGCTAACACATGGTTTGCTGCTGTAAAACCGGAACTCAGGAAGTGCCTTGACCAATACTATTTTTATCTCAGTGTACTGGAGTATAATTCTCTGGCTGCTCTGTATGAAATGGGTGATGTGCTCCATAACGCAAAATCTGTTCCGAAAAATCTCTCCTACACATGGGAGGAGATTAATGATATTATGAACAGGATTACTTCTCTATACATCATTGTTGCAGTTAACGTAAAGTATATAGACTCAGGCCTGAAAAAAATTTTTAAAGACCAGAACCCGGGACACGGTTTCTGGGGATTTATCGGCCTGCTTACAGACAGGCCTATTGTAAACGGAAAGGCGGCAAGATACAGTTATGATGAGATGATAAGCGAGACTGTTAGAGGTGTGCTTTTCTCCTATTATACAACCTGTGCCGGGGTCACTGTGAAAACAATGTACCAGCTGATGTATCTTTCAGGTGAAGACGGTTTGCTGGACGGTCATGAAAAGCAGCTTACTGATGAGGCAAAAAAAGATCAGGCTGTAAGGGAGACCAGGGAACAGGGGGAATCCTCAAGGATATCAGCACGGCTTGGTGAAATTTCTGATCTCGCCGGTATATACAGAGAGGATGGGATCAATCTTGCTGTGAGGATTTTCGCTCTTGAAGCAAAAGGAAATCTGAACCAGTGGAACAGGGAGACCGAGTCAAGGCCCTTCTTTAGAATAATGAAGGTCTTTGAAGGGTTGAAAAAATACGTTGTTGAGTTAATCAAAGACAGCAATAATCTTATACTTGAATATGATGACAATTTTTATAAAAATTATTTTGAAAGCCAGCCGGATATAATGAAAGCTGTAATTGACTTCGCAGAGTTTGCTGATGAACTGCAGGGGAGCCGGGAAAAGGAGATCAGCGGACTGAGGCTGGATATCGATCTGGAGCGGAGTGCCTTTATTAAAAGAATACTCACCCCTGATATGGAATTGCCGAATATACCGGGCGCCCGTACTCTCAGGGAGACTCTGCTTGGTATGTCGGCAAGGTGTTATAATCTCTGTATGCGGTTCAATGACCTGATAAACAGGTATAATGCCGGGGTCAAAACCCAGTCATCTGATCTTACTAAAAACTACGATTTTTTTCTTAATGCGAAAGTTCAGCATTCAAAAATCAGAGGTTTTGAAATGCTTACAAACAGGAGGGATACTGTCCTTGCGGATGTTGTCAAAGCGGGTTGTGCAATCTCTCAGTTTATTTCAGAACAGCTGCTCCATCCGGGAATAAAGGCTATTCAGGATGAAGTCTCAAAACTCACGGTTGAAAATGCCGCACTTCCATCGGCAGACACAGAAAGCGGCCTTCCGGAAATAAAAGAAATTCCCGTTGCCGGAAAAACAGAGACCGGGGCTGATGCCGGTGATGTATACTCTGACAGAATAACAGGTCTGAAAAACTGGGCATATTTTGAAGATTTTATCCTCCCTGAAAATTATGACGATGCCCACCTTTTTAAGGGTGGAGTTAAAAGGCATCTATTCTGCATGGAGATTACCAACCTTACGGATATAAACAGAAAATCCGGTAATGATGCCGGGGATGATATATACAGAAAATTCTGCCACGTAGTTAAGGATATTCTTGAAAAGGAGAGGGGGGATAATATTGCTTTAAGAGGGCATGGCGGGATTGTTATAGGATATATTACCGATATGGAAGCTATTGATGCTGTTGAGATCGTACATACTGTTTTTCGAAAAATCAACAGTATGATTCTTACGGGTGAAATAAAAACTTTCCCTGAACCTGTAATTAGTGCCGGTGTTTATAGTGAATCTCCAGGTTCAAATGCGATTATGAATATGGATCTTGTGAAAAAGATTATGATACAGGGATCTGCCGGGGGTAAGGGAGCCGTTGCTTTCCTGAAGAATCCTGAGCAGATTATAACTGAAAAGGATCTTGACAGAAGGGGTTATCTGAAGGAGGGACTTATCTCAATTGTTACTTGAACCTGCAGGGAGATCGAATGACCGGAGATAGAATGATTGAATCTGCTGTCCCTGCTGAATTTGCAGGGCTGAGGCTTGATCTTTATCTTTCAAAGAGATTCAGCTACCTGAGCAGAACAGCCTGGCAGAGGGAGATCGAATCCGGCAGAGTACTTCTTAACGGACTGGTAATGTTTAATGTTAAAAAACATGTCAGTGAGGGTGACCGTGTTTTATACAATCCTCCATCCTTAGAAGAGCCGGAAGTTGATTTTAATTACTCCATAATTTTTGAAAATGATAATTATATTGTAGTTAATAAAACAGGAAACCTCCCTGTACATCCTGCCGGTATTTTTTTTAAGAACACTCTTGTAATCTCACTTGAAGAAAAGACAGGAATAAAGTTTTTCCCTGTACACAGGCTCGATCGCGAGACTTCCGGGGCAATACTTTTAGGTAAAAGCGCGGAGGCTGCATCTTCAGTCCAGAAAAAATTTTCCAATGTCAGCAAAGAGTATATAGCTGTAGTGAGAGGTGTGCCAGAGGGGAGTTTTTCTGTTGATGTCCCCATAGGGCCTGCGCGGAATTCACTGATAAAGAAAAAAAGAGAAGCCTATCCCGGTGCTGCGGAAACTGCTCTCACACATTTTGAACGGTTATCAACAGCCGGTGATTACTCACTTGTTAAAGCAGTACTCGTTACAGGGAGGATGCATCAGATCCGTGTTCACCTGAAGTATGCCGGGCACCCTATAGTGGGTGACAAGATGTACTCCGATGATGAGACAATATATCTTGATTATGTCGAGTCCGGGCTCACCCCTGAGATTATATCCCGCGCGGGATTTCACCGGTGTGCGCTTCATTCATCCGTTATTATTTTTTATGATAATTATGAAAAGAGTGAAATATCTGTAACAGCTCCTCTCCCGGAGGATATGAGTTCTCTTGTTGCTGATCTCAGTCTTTGAATAAAGGTTAAAAAATACAGTTCGGGTCGTTGAAGATTATTCATAATAGTATAATCTTCATTTCCGGTGTTGAGGTAAATCAGGCGGAGAAAGTCGGATCTTTTTTAATGAGGATCTCCTTGATCTTTGATTCCCCTGCTGAAAAGTAGATTATATGTGATTCCATAAGTGAAAATTCATGCATCATAATAAAAAGCTCCTCGTCAATACTCGGGTCGAGGAGATCTATTTCACGAAGTTTTCTGTTTCCGATAAATATTGCTTTCATATTCTGTCCAGAGTTTAATTATACTTTCACTGTCCTATTATATTGGTATTTTGTCCAGTATTTTAACTGTTTTAAATTACTAATTCTTGCTGCTTTATCTTCTTTTATTATACAATCAAATTAATCATTTTTTTTACAGGATTTACGAGGTGACTGTTCATTCAGGGGACTCTTTTATCGCATGTGCTTAATTAGAGCTGAGCTTTTTATAGATACTGCATGAATAATCAGAAATATAATTATTATAACAGGAAGTTTTAATATTTTGTCCGGGTACATTAAAATGTCATTTACACTACACTTTAATTTTTGGTATTGACTTTTTAGAAAGCCTTAATGTAATTGAAGCAGTTTAACCTTTTTTGATTGTTAAATTTGAATATAAAATCTACTATAAAGAAGTAAGTATATCCCTATGAAAAAAATGAAGAAAATCCTACTGTATGCGGCAGTTCTATGTATGATGACAGGCGCTTTTAATGCCTTTGCGTATAAGTTTGATTTTACTACAGTAAGTGATGTGGTAAAGAACATTAAAAAAACTTATGGTGATCTTGAATCATACCAGGCAAATTTTTCCATCGTTTCAGAAAAGGATGGGAGAAAGTCTGTGCAGAGCGGAGTCCTGCGTTTTAAAGCATCTGACAGGCTCCTCATGGAATTCTATCAGCCCTCAAGACAGAAGATTGTATCTAACGGTGACATGATGTGGATTTATATCCCTTCAATGAATGTTGTTGCAGAACAGGACCTTATGTCCGAGTCCGGTCTCTTCTCCTCCGGATCACAGGCTGGCCTTAACAGGCTTTTCAATAAATACCATTACAGGTTCGCTTCAAAGGACGAGCCTGAAACCATGAAAGACGGCAGCAAAATGTACACTCTTATTCTTAAACAGAAGGAGAGCAGGAGCGGATACAGGACAATAACACTGTGGGTGACAGAAAATTATTTCATTCAGAAAGCTGAGGGTGTCACATCAACCGGCAAAAAAGTTGCGATCACCCTTTCTGATATAAAAACAAATGTTGATCTGCCGAACGGGATCTTTAAATTCGATATCCCCGCAACGGCAAGAGTAATAAAGAATCCGATGATATCTGAGGAGTAGTGAAAGTGGAAAGTATTGGAGAAAAACTTAAACAGACACGGGAATCGAAAAAGCTTTCATTAAAAGATGTTTCTCTTGAGACAAATCTTGCGCCGACATTTATAGAAGCTCTTGAACAGGAGGATTTTGATAAATTCCCCAGTGAAACATATATCCTGGGCTTCCTTAAAACATATTCCGAGTTTCTGAAAATTGACGCTGATGAGATGATACAGCTTTATAAAGGCTACAAGATCGGTGAATCTCAAACTCCTATTGAGGAGCTTACAAAACCCACAGTTTCCCCGGTAATAATGAATCTCAGATCCTATTTTGAACGTTACAGGAGTTTCATCTTTTTCGGCGGCATCGCACTTGCTTCTCTTCTGCTGATCTGGGGAATATGGAAAATAGGCGGCTCCGGGGTGGATATTGATGAATCGGATTCAGTTGTACAGATTAAGAAGGAGTATGAAGATAGTCAGAATTCCAGCATAAAGAATATTAAGAGCCTTCAGCTTGCCAATAATAAAGGATTTACCCTTGTTTATAAAGAGGAAGCGGTTCAGTTTCTTGTGGACAATAAAGAGGTGGTCTTTCTGCTTAAAGAGGTTTCAGATAACAGCGTTATTCTCTCTTTCTTAAATGAGGAGAAAGAGATTACCCTTAATCTTGATCAGCCAGTTACTGCTAATCTGAAAGAGTGTCCGCGTGAAATTATTATGACACTTAAAGGGCTTACAGAGAGCAGGGCGAAGATTATGGTTCAGCTGGGGCAGGCTCTTGTGGCTGAGACAACACAGGAAGAGGTTAACAGTAATGTTAAACCTGTTTTTGAAGGTGATAATACAAAGGTCATTGCCCAGAGCAGCAAAAGCCTTAAAATAGTATTTGAAGTAAGATTTATTCAGAAGTCTTTCATTGAGATCTATCTTGACGGGACAAGAAAACAGAGAGGATTCATGCCGGCAGGAACTCTTGAAAAATGGGAAGCTTCTGAAAACATTCAGGTAAAGATTGGCAATGCCGGAGGTATTAAAGCAACCATTAATGGCAAGGAATATGTTTTCGGAAGGGCAGGTCAGGTTGCCAACAAAACCATTACCTGGAAAAAGGATGTTACCAATCCTAACCTGTATCACATTGATGTGAAAGACTGGTGAGATGTGTTTTATTCGAAAGAGATATCGTTTTATATAATATCACTGGGTTGCTCAAAAAACCTGGTGGACTCCGAAAGAATTAACGGAGAGATGATGTCGGCAGGCTATAAACCTGCCGACAGTGCTGAAGAGGCGGGTATAATAATAATTAACACCTGCGGGTTTATAAGGCCGGCGAAAGAGGAGTCAATTGAAGTTATACTTGATGCTCTCTCGCTTAAGGAGGAGCACGGAGAGAGCCTTCAGCTTGTTGAAGAGGATCATTTCGCAAAAAAGATTGTGGTAACCGGATGTCTTTCAAAAAGATATTTTGAAGAGCTTTCCAGCGATATTCCTGAGATAGATTTTATTTACGGCATACCTGATGATGACTTTGTTCATAAATTTTCAGAAAGTTTTCATATACGGATAAAAAGTCCGATTCATGAAAGGAGGAGGTTGTACACAGGACCTTCCTTTTCATATGTAAAAATTTCTGACGGATGTTCCAACAACTGCAGTTATTGCGCCATACCTTTAATCCGCGGGCCTCATATACCATTTTCACCTGATTTTATTCTTGAAGAGGCAGTGAATGCCGCAGCAGATGGCGCTCTTGAACTTAATATAATCGCGCAGGATATTGCTGCATACAACTGGGAAGGGTTGAGACTCCCGGGCCTTGTTGACAAAATTTCAAAAATTGAAAGTATTAAGTGGATTCGCCTTCTCTATTGCCATCCTGACCATCTTACTGATGATATTATTGAACTCATATCAGAAAACGAAAAAGTTGTTCCGTACATTGATATACCTTTTCAGCACGTGAACTCTGACATACTACGTTCTATGGGAAGGTCAGGAAGTCCCGCAAAGTATTATGATCTTGTGTCAAGGCTGAGGGAGAGAGTCCCGGGTATATGCATCCGTTCAACATTCATGCTCGGATATCCCGGTGAAAGGGAGAAGCATTTTCACGAACTTCTTTCATTCATACAGAAAGCAAGATTGGATAAAGTGGGCTGTTTTACATATTCACCTGAAGAGGATACCAAGGCTTCTTTTTTAAGAGACAGCATATCCCCTAAAGAGAAAGATAGAAGGGTGAGTGAACTGATGGCTCTTCAGATGGAGATTTCATCAGAAAAACTTGCTTCATATATCGGAACAGATGTTGAAGTTCTTGTTGAAGATAAAATTGATGATAAAACATACGTGGGTAGAACCAGGTATGATGCGCCGGAGGTGGATGGTGTTTTTTACTTGACCGCGGATGTAAACAGGATAAATAATATTGTCAGGGCGCGTGTGACCGATTCCGTAGAGTACGATCTTATTGGAGAAATAATTTGAAACTAACCGGTGATAAACTTAGTATTCCCAATATTTTTTCTTATCTGAGAATAATCCTGATTCCTGTTTTCATCTACCTTCTTGCAAAACGGTCGGCAGAGGCCTGGATGTGGGCTCTTATTGTTTTCTGCATTGCTTCTTTTACAGATTTCGTTGATGGATGGCTCGCAAGAAGACTAAAACAGGAATCGGAGTTCGGAAAGTTTATTGATCCCATTGCTGACAAGTTTCTGGTTATCTCTGCGCTCATTGCTATTATTGCTGTTGACCCGTACTTTGAAATATTTGACATCTGGATGATTGTTGTAATAGTTGCCAGGGATGTACTTATCACTGTCATGCGCTGGCTTGCAATAAAAAGAGGCCGCTCTCTCCATACAAGCAGATTCGGCAAGTTTAAAACCGCATTCCAGATGATGTCAATTGTCATTATTATTATGATTTATATGATAAAGAAGCTCGGCTTCTTTGAAACACATGTTTCAGTTCCCTACTGGATAATGCTTGCTGTTACTTTAATGACAGCGCTTTCAGGCCTACGTTATCTCTTTACAAACTGGCAGCTTTTTCTTCCTGAAAAAAAAGAGACAGGGGAGTAACACTTATGAACGTAAGGGAATTCTTTTTTACAGCTTTCTATTCAGGTTACTGCCCCAAGGCCCCGGGCACAGCGGGTACCCTGGTTGCCATGGCTATTTATATTGCAGAAAACCTGATATTTTCCGGGGTCAATCCTGACATTCTCAATATTGTAAACCTTCTGTTTGTTGCAGTTATAATATATCCATCAGTAAAAATATCAGATTATGCCGAGATTTTTTATAATTCAAAGGATCCGCAATCTGTCGTTCTTGATGAAGTGATCGGATACTGGATCAGTGTTTTATTCCTGCCGTTTTCTTTTTCTTATGCAATTCTTGCCTTTATTCTTTTCAGAATTTTTGATATAATCAAACCATTCCCTGCAAGGAGTCTTCAGTCATTAAGCGGCGGTCTCGGTATAATGATAGATGATATAATTGCGGGATTTTATGCCCTGATAGTTATGCATATTGCAGATTATTTTTTCAGTTACTATAATCTGATTCTACCCTGATATTTGATAATCGCTGAAACATTTGCAAGGAGATTGTAATGGTAAAGAAAATTCTTTCTATGATTATCCTTAACTTAGTTATTATTTATAACTTTTCCAATGCGGCAGACATTAAGAATGAGATTCAGCCGCAGACGTTCTCTGCTGAAGAAATAACTGTTTTTGAAAAAAAATTCAAAGAAATTGATACTTATATGAATTTTTTCAGAGAAAAGATGGTGGAACATGATGATATTATAAAGACATACACGGATGCGGAACGTTTGTTCAGAGATCTGAAAACATCACCCGACATAAGTGATATAAACCTTGCAAGAGAGCACCTTAATACAAAAATTGAAGTTCTCGAAAGCAAGGCAAAACAGAAAGTCTCCTATATCAAACGTATGGATTTCATGTATCAGACTATGATAGTTCTGGGCCTTGCTATTATAGTTTTTATGGTTATATATTCGATTTACATGTATGTCAGGAGAAAATAGAGAGCTTGGAAAGATCTTATCTCTTTAACACGGATAAAATTAAATATGTCAAAGGTGAAAAGCCCTGTGTTGATTGTATCCTTTGTGCTTTAATTGCCGGGGATACTGCTGTAACGAGCCTTACTGTTTACCGTGATGATAAATTTATGGTGGCAATGAACCTTTTCCCGTTTAATCCGGGACATCTGATGATTTTTCCTGTTCGTCATGTTACTAATATAGGAGAACTAACTGATGAAGAGGCCTCCGGAATGCACAGGCTTCTTGTTAAATCTGTGAAAATCCTTGATGAGGAGTTTTCCCCCTCAGGATACAATGTAGGGTATAATCTCGGTAACGGAAGCGGCGCAAGCATAGCTCATATCCACCAGCATGTTGTACCGAGGTATTCTAACGAAGTCGGCTTTCTTGATGTTCTTTCAGGAACACGGGTTATTGTGAGTGATCCTAAAACGGTTATGCTGAAACTCAGGGAGAGATTCGGTAGTGATGAAATGACTGTACGGCAGGAGTGAACAGTGACTGATGATATAAAACCGGGAAGCAAGTCTCTTAGTGAAGAGCTGAGAAAACTAAGGGCAGTCTGTATCTTTACTGGGGGAGCTGCGCATGATTATAATAATGCTCTTACCGCAGTAATGGGGAATATCTCCCTTGCAAAACTTGAGGCTGAAGATAACCAGGAATTAATGGAACTTCTGAAAGATGCGGAAAAAGCTGCCGGAAGAATAAAGAACATGACTGAAAGAGTTGCTCTCTTTGCCCGCGGAATCAGGGTGAACAAAAAAACAAGCAGTGTAGCAGAGATCGTAAAACGTGCGATCTCAACTGTCACCGGTGATTACCCCGGTACATTAAAGCTCGATATCAAAGATGATTTGCCGGAACTGGATCTGGACCCGGAACTTCTGTATGAAGCTATTATATGCATAATTGAGAATGCCCGTGAAGCGGCTCCTTCAGATGATGGTATTATTGAAGTTAACGTTTTAAGAGAAGATGTCAGAAATTCATCAAAGCTATACGGTGAAGGAGTTGCCGATGGTGACTATATAAAAGTAGCGGTGAAGGATAACGGCAGAGGTTTTAATCCTGATGATATCTCTGTTCTGTTCGACCCGTATTTTTCCACAAAAAAGGGGAGGGATGGCATTGGTCTGGCTCTTGCATATTCAATATTAAAAAGACATAGAGGTTTTATCACTGCGGCTCTCCCTCAGGGTGGAGGCTCTCTTTTTTCAATTTTTATACCGCTTTTTTAATCATTAAAAATTCAATTATATAATCAGAATTCCTCAAAGAAAATTATTATAATTATTTCAATTATTGAAATTCCCTTAAACCTGTATTATAGTATAGAGAACAATATAACTTCTCTGTTCCCCGGTTTTCAATCACCGTGGATAACTGGTTTTAAACAATCTGTTTATATCCGGATAAAATTATTATAGCGGAGTTCCTGAACAATGAAAAAAATTAGAGAATTTAAAGTAGTACCATATCTTCCTGAAAAACTTAAACCCCTTATGAAAATCGCAGAAAACCTCTGGTGGGTGTGGAATTTTGAGGCGATAGATCTTTTCAGAAGGATTGATGTTGATCTCTGGAGAGATTCAGGACATAACCCCATCAGCTTTCTCGGGTCACTGCCGCAGAAGGCTCTTGACGCGGCTGCAAATTCCGAAAGTTTTGTCGCACATATGCAGCGTGTTGAGGCGGAACTTGACAGGCACATGACACGCCCCACCTGGTATGATCAGAACAAAGGTGAACTGGAGAATGTCGCAATTGCATATTTTTCAGCAGAATTCGGCATTCATGAGTGTGTCCCTGTTTATTCAGGGGGCCTTGGTATTCTTGCCGGGGATCATCTTAAATCAGCATCTGAACTGGGAGTACCTCTCTACGGGATGGGGCTTCTCTACCGACTCGGTTATTTCAGGCAGTACCTCAACCTTGACGGATGGCAGCAGGAGCGTTATCCTGAAACAGATTTTTTTAATATACCTATAAGCCTTGTAAAAAATGAGGCCGGTGAACCTGTAGTTATCGGTGTAGAATACCCGGGGCGGACTGTCTATGCAAGAATATGGAAAGTACAGACAGGGAAGGTGATCCTGTTTCTGCTTGATACAAATATTGAACGTAACAAACCTGATGACAGAGCAATTACAGATCAGCTTTATGGCGGCGATTCTGAGATGAGGGTAAAGCAGGAGCTGATGCTTGGTATAGGCGGAGTGAGGGCCTTCAGGGCTATGGGTATCAATGTAACAGCCTATCACATGAATGAGGGGCACGCAGCCTTTCTTGCGGTTGAGAGGATCAGGATAGAGATGAAGGAGCACGGGATGTCCTTTGATGAAGCCCATTCCTTTGTAATAGCAACAAATGTTTTTACCACTCATACGCCGGTACCTGCAGGGAATGACAGGTTCACCCCTGAACTGATTGACAAGTACTTCTCGGATACTTATGCGGAATTCGGGATTGACGCGAAGAGATTTATGGCTCTCGGGCGGGAAAATCCTTTTGATGAAGAAGAGGAATTCTGTATGACAGTGCTTGCTGTAAAAACAGCTTTCGCGTGTAACGGTGTTTCAAAACTTCATGGTGATGTTTCACGAAAAATGTGGAACAGGATCTGGCCGAAACTTCCACCTCATGAAGTTCCTATCGGCCACATAACAAATGGTATACAGACACTCTCATGGACATCGGATGAAATGATGCGGCTTTTCCACAGGTATCTCGGACCGGGATGGATTGACAACCCTGCATCAAAAGATATCTGGAAAGGGATAGACAATATACCTGATTCTGAATTATGGCGATGCAGGGAGAGACTGAGGGAACGGCTTGTAAGTTTTGCACGAAAGCGCCTTCATGCGCAGCTTCTTGCCCGGGGAGTTCCACGTAAGCATGCAGCAGTGGCAAGCTCGGTACTTGATCCTGAAGCTCTTACTATAGGATTTG
The DNA here is from genome assembly GCA_036821145.1 of Spirochaetota bacterium. Taxonomy (GTDB): domain Bacteria; phylum Spirochaetota; class UBA4802; order UBA4802; family UBA5550; genus UBA5550. The sequence goes on along the minus strand of DAISJZ010000019.1, from coordinate 19,365 downwards.
CGCGACGTTTTGCTACTTATAAAAGGGCGACTCTCCTGTTCAGGGATATTGACCGGCTCATTGCAATTCTTACATCAAATAAAAAACCTGTGCAGATTGTATTTTCCGGGAAAGCTCATCCCCGGGACAATAACGGCAAGGAATTCATCAAGGAGATTATTCATCTTTCCCGTGATGAAAGATTAAGGAAGAAGATCGTATTCCTTGAGGACTATGAGATAAACATTGCAAGATATATGGTGCAGGGGGTCGATGTCTGGCTTAATAATCCCATAAGGCCTAAAGAGGCGTCAGGAACAAGCGGAATGAAGGTTGTCCCTAATGGCGGACTTAATGTCAGTGTCCTTGACGGATGGTGGGATGAAGGTTATAACTCGAATAACGGCTGGGCTATAGGCAATGGTGAGGTCTACGATGACCAGGGGTACCAGGATGAAGTGGAGAGTCTTTCGATTTATAATCTTCTTGAGGAGGAGATAATTCCGCTATTCTATTCGCGGGGTGATGACGGCCTTCCGGAAGGGTGGCTCATAAAGATTCGTGAATCGATGAAGTCAATAATTCCGGAATTCAATACAAACAGGATGGTAAAAGATTACACGGAGAAGTACTATTTCTCTGCGCATAAAAATTATACAGGTTATCTTAAAGATAATTTTTCAATTTCAAAAAATATCTCGGAGTGGAAAGAAAGAGTCAAGAAAGTATGGAGTGATGCACGGGTAATTGATATGAACATGGAAGAGCATCAGGATGTAACTGTTGGTACAAGGATGAAGGTAACAGCAAGAATTAACCTGGGCAGGCTTAATCCTGAAGATGTCCTGGTGGAACTTTACTTCGGATCAGTGGATCAATTTGGTGACATAACTGACGGTGTGGCAGTACCAATGGAAAATATATCAGGAGAAGGTAAAGGGATATTCAGTTACTCGGGGCAGATGCTCTGTCTTCAGTCCGGACGTTTCGGTTACAGTATCAGGATTCTTCCGTTCAACAGAAATGCGTCACGGAAGTTTGATCCTGAGCTTCCATTTACCTGGGCATGATAATGTTTTGAAGCTGATGTGACTTAATCAGTGTAACTATGTCTCTTCAACCCTTTGAACATGAGTTACCTGATGAAAACTTAATTTTTTTTATTTTATCTGTTTGACTTATTTAAGAATGCTTTTATATTTGCGTGTATACATACCTTAAACAACGGCAGAATATCTGCCGTTTCTTCTTTGAGTGATATAAAAATTATTTTTATGTAAATTGAAATAGTTGCATTGATAGGCGGATGCCGTACGACATCATTAGTATGAAATTCCTTAGGGTGAATTATGCGTGAAGCAAAAAATATAAATACAGTTGAATGCAGTAAAAAGTATGTAGATAAGATCAGGGAATCGCTTATAAAAAAGAATCCTGATGAAAATAAAAATAATGAGGAGATAGAATTTCTCCTTAAGAGACTTTAACCGCCATTATTGTAACTGCGAATTTTTCCACAGCTGCAGGGAATGCCTGTAATAATCAAATGGCGGAGGAACAGACTCCATCTCTTTAACAATGATCTTCCTGACCCACCGCCGCTCTGCCTGTTCACAGATATCTTTTATATTCCGCCCGGTCAGATTTGCGGACTTAAGCCCCAGATGACCGCACTCATCCTCGGTTAGATGTTTAGCATAATTACTGAAGATTGCAGCACGCTCCTCAACATTGGGATAGGGGAATTTTATAATCTGATCAAACCTGCTTATGAGCGCGGGATCAAGATCGTTCTTCCTGTTAGTCGCACCGATAGTTACTGTTTTTTCAGCAGGGTCCATTCCGTCAAGTTTCCGCAGAAGGACGGAGAGAATTCTCCTTGTTGCTTCAAACATATTCTGGTCACGTGAACCGGCAAGAGAGTCTATTTCGTCGAGAAAAATCACAGCACCGCCCATCAGTTCGCACATGTCAAAAATTTCCGCCATGTTGCGCGATGACTCCCCGTACCATTTGGACATAATAGATTCTACCGGAACATAGATTAATGGTATGCTGCTTTCGTGAGCGATAATTCTTGCTGCAGTTGTTTTACCCACCCCGGGAGGCCCCTCGAAGAGAACTGCGCGGGGCATATTTGATTCAGGGCTTTTCCTTGTGAGGCGCATTACAGAATCATAAGCTTCGGGATTTTTAAGAGGCAGTATAACGGATTCCCGGATCTTTCTCTTCACCTCTGTGTAACCTGCAATATAGTCCCAATCAGGCGCGGTTCCGCTGCTGATTATTGAGGCTCCAAGTGATTTGAGTCTGCTCTCCGGATCAAATGCGTCCCCGCTGTTCAGTTTCCGGAAAATTTCAATTACAGAATTAATTTCCTCCATGGTAAGTTCCCCTTTCCTGGAGATTTCGGCATAGGAGTTTATAAGGCTGAAGAAATCTATTCTGAAATTGTCGGTAATATTATCAGTATTGAAAATATTGCTGTTCAGGGCCTGAAAAGAATAGTGACCTTTTTCAAAAGATACAATTCTGATATGTTCAATGTGGTTTTTAAGAACTTCAAGAGAATCGAAAAGCATAATATCTGTTAGAGGCTGAATCGGAAATTTTATTTTTGTATGTCCTTTCAGGTATTCAATTGTCATCTGGTGATCGGAATCAGAGAAATCATTGATTTTATTAAGCTCTGTCCGGATTATCTCCTTCATCCTTTCGAAGGGGATTGTATTACTTTGCATAAATTATTTCCTTTTAATGCTTCATAATATAAATCTGAGTTTTATCATTTTTCTGCTTTTTTCTATCATCTTTGTATAATCTTCATTCCAGTCAACGGTAACAATCACAAGGTAGATTATACCATTTTTTAATTTGTTAAGTTCAGTTTTCTGCCCTTCAGAATCTATATCCGCAATGGAATGAATATTTCTCTGGCAGATTATTCCTTTCTCATATTTTTTTATAAGGTTAAATCTGTGGTCTGTGTCATCTGTATAATACCACAGGTTTGGTGCGGCATTGGATACGTGCAGTATATTCTGTTTGTTGAAAGGTTCCTCGTCAATGCCCGGATTCCTGAATCCTATAAGTTCATCAAGAGGAAGCCCTGCCAGTGCATTATTAAATGATTCGGAACTGAATGATGCATTTATAAAAATACTGTCAGGGCGTGAAAAATTTATAATAAAAGAGAATGGTATTCTCCTTATTTCTGCAGTGTTTTCCTTAATATTTATCCTGTTCCCCGCCTGTTCTATAAATACTTCAACAAGCCGGGGCTGTGTGTCTTTTATACCTTTCCCACCACACCCTGCAATCATCATTGTGAGAAGAATTATTAACGGGAAATTTTTCATCATAAACCGCCGCCGATACCGAAAGGATTAAAACCTGTTCAACAGTGTTACTGTTTTGATTTAAACCGGCTGAAAATTAATGTTATGCTTTTCTTAATAATAAAATACAGGGACATGAATAAAACTATCCCTGCCGCAGCATAAATAACTGACTGAACACTGAATGATATACCGGGGACGAAATCGGAGTATGTCCCTCTGATTATATCCATATCTGATTTACTGATAAATAAAAAAAACTGTTTAATCCCGGATGCACTTGAAATCTGCTGGTGGGCATCACTCAGGAAATTAAAACGTTCAATATTTTCAGACATCAATTTACCTGTTGAAGCAAATTCTTTCACGCCTGACTGAATATGAAGCTGGACATATTCGGTCAGGGGCCTTCCGCTATCTGCTGCTGCGGCCTTGTATTTTTCTATTAATAGTTTCAGCTCATCTACATGGCCCCCGAGCCTCTGGATATACTGAACAATAAATGCAGGTATCTGCATAAAGACTACAGCACCTGCTGCAGCTATGGCCCTGTCTGCGATATGTTCTATAACAATAAAAGGAGCTATGAGAATCTTTTTAAGCATTTTATCCTCTGAGAATTATTTTACTGTATCAGAATCCATAACACATGTGGCCAGAATACCGCCACGCACGTTGTAAACTGTTTTTACAGAGAGATATTTAGGTGATAAGATCCTGTGCAGATCCTTATAAATTCTGTCAGTAACAGCCTCCTGGTAAATTCCCACGTTTCTGTATGACATGAAGTAATATTTAAGAGATTTCAGCTCTACGATTTTTTTATCGGGAATATAATCAATTTCAATTTTTGCGATATCCGGCAGACCTGAAAAGGGGCATACTGCGCTGAATTCGTCAGTCTCATATTTTATCTTCTGGGGATTGCCGGTGTAATCGATGCTTTCGAGAAACTCGCTGTGTATTGATTTCTCATCTTCGAAGCTGAATATTTTTCCCTCTGCAACAGGCATATAATTACCTCATATAACTTTAAATCAATTATAATAAAATCTGCTGATTACAGTCAAGAAAAAGAATTATACAGGGGGGAGCTTAAATCCTGAATGTCTTAAAAAGATAACCACTACTCATCAATTTTAAAAAGAGCTTTGCCGTCATCAGATACGTTAAACTCAGCTTCGCAGAACGGGCATATGTGATCTCCCTTTTCTTTTATTCTTACAAGTGAGCCGCATTTAAGGCATTCAATCACAAAAGGGTCAATTGGTTCATTTTCTATTAATTCAAAGTCATCGTTAAATTGCACCGGTTCGTCAAAATCAGTGAGTTCAGGTTCAGGGAGAGTGATGTTTCCGGCACCGGATTCACTTCCGGCAGCTTCATCAAAGCCGGGGAATTCTATCTTTTCTTCAACCGGTGTATCATTCTCTTCGATCCCCGATTCAATCATATCAAGAGCTTCAGAGATGTTATCTGCTATAGTAAAAATTCTGCTCAGGCCGAGTATGCGGAAAAGACCTGTTACTTCACTGTTGAGATTGCAGAAAACTGCAGTACCGTCTTTTGCGCTGAGTCTTTTATGGAGCATCAGGGCAGCTCCGATCCCCTCTGAGCTAATAAAACTCAGCTTTTTGAAATCGATAATTAAAAACTGTGTTTCATTTTCAATAAGTTTTCTGGTGTAATCTTCAAAATCGGGACCTGATTCACTGTTAAGCGGGCCCTCTATCTCAACAATAGCTGCTCTTCCGTGCTCAATCTCTTTATGATTAATGAAAAACATTTTAACCTCTTCCATGCACAGGGATTGCGTCTCTTATCTCTTTTCTTTTTGCTTTCCTGATGGCATCAATACTTATTACCGGGGCAATATATACTCTTCCCCCTTCCTGAAGGTCAAGTTCCGGTTTTACCGGTATCTCTTCATCGATGTCACCCAGGAGTTCTATTGTCACATATTCTTCATTTTCTGATGCTCTTTCCCCTGTAAGTTCAGGGAGAGTCTCTTCGTCAAATGACGACAGTGTAAAGAGTTCAGGCTCCTCTTCGATTATCCGTTCATCAAAAGGTTCATCCGGTATGCCGTCAAGATCATCATCGGCAAAATAGACTTCCGATGCGGGGATAATCGCATCACCATGCAGTTGCGGAACGACAGGTTTTTTTTCTGCCGAAAGCTTTCTTTCTACGTGAGTTTGAGGGAACTCATATGCTCCGGTTCTCCTCTGGATTGAACGATATCTGAACATAACAATAACGGAAATTAAAAGTGAAACACAGAAAGCGGAGAGTAGAACCGCTGTAAGCATAATCCTGCCCCTGGCTATTGACTCTTTTACTGAACTGAATATCCGCTCTTTGCTTATAATAAAATTAACAGCGCCAACAGGTTTTCCGTTAATAAAAACGCCCTTAGTGAAAAGCCAGCCTGATGAATTTATTCCTGAGTAGTAATATTTCTGAATCGGTTCTCTCTCATTCCTGCTGAATGGCACCTGTTTATTTATAATGTTATAATCTGAATGAAAGAGTTCTGTACTCCTTCTGGTTACAGGCTGAAGGATCATGTCGAGGTTATATGACATTTCATCATTGGCAATATTACCCATTAAACTCTTTTCAATAGTTGTGTTTGAATGAACAATGAGTTTACCGTCACTGAGTATAAAAAAAGCTTCATCAATAGTGTTCTCTTCAATTTTTTCATGAAAAAGAGTTTTCAGCGATGAGTAGTTTTTTGCTTTATAGCTCAGTTCTGCTACCCGCGCAAAAGCTTCAGCCAGCGTCATGGAGTAGTTAACTGTATATTTTTCAATCCGCTCTATCCCCTTCTTGCCGTCAACGTAAAGGTAGGTTAATGCGGCACCGGTGCCGATTATTGTTTCAGTAAGGAAAAGGAGCATGAAAATTCCCGCTGGGAAAATCCATTTCCTGAGTTTTTTTCTGTTTTTTTCAGTCATCTGTCAAATTTCCCGGATATATTATTCAATTATTAGTTTTTGGAATCCCATTATTCTTAATTATCGGCTTTTTGGTATTTTAGATTGATAAAAAAAGGGGTATAATATTGCATGAACAGCATGGTGTATGCTTTATGACTGTTAAAATCACAAGTCAGGAACTGCTGGAGGAGTGGGATTGGGAATCCGGTAAACCCACGGGGAGAAGTGTAACAAGAAGTGAATCGTACATGCAAGGGATCCCTCATGAGGGAGTTCATCTCTGGATTGTACGGGATATCCGGGGTTCAGCGGAAATTCTCTTTCAGCACAGGGCTAAGAACAAAGCCCTTTATCCCGATTGCCTTGATATTACTGTGGGGGGACATGTCCCCTTCGGGCTTACTCAGAATAAAATTCAGAAAGAGGCAATGGAGGAGATAGGCATATCTCCATCAGATTCTCAGCTTATTGATCTGGGGTATATGAGGTTTGAGGAGAAGACTGAAGATTACCATCACAGGGAATTTCAGCATGTTTATTTAATGAAGAATTCACTTCCTCTTGACCAATACAGATTTAATGATGGTGAGGTAATTGGACTCTATTCTGTACCTGCTGATTTTGTAGAAACACTTCTTGCGGCGGACAGCTCTCTAAGAGTTCAGGGCTTTGACGGTACATCATTAATTGAGAGAACCCTTTCCAGGGGGGATTTTCATCCGCTCCTCTTTTCTCCTGTAATGAAAAATTATATGAATATTGTTATTCAAGGTTCACGGGAACTTGTGAGTAACGGGACAGTCAGTCTTAGAATGCCGGGGAAATAAATCCGTACTATTGGTTTTGTTATGAAAGAGATATCATTTGAAGAATCACTTACATTAAAAGATCCACTTTATATTGATGTCCGGTCACCGGGTGAATTTGAAGAAGATCATATTATTGGAGCAGTAAATCTCCCTATTTTTGACAATGAAGAGCGGAAGGAGGTTGGTACGCTCTACAGGATGGCGGGGCGTGAAACGGCTGTTCTCAAAGGTACTGAGATTGGCGGAAGAAGAATCGGTGAGATAATTAACAGACTTTCAGAAATTAAAGGAAGAGATATTGTTATATACTGTGCCAGAGGCGGTATGAGATCAGGATCAGTAGCTGCATTAATTAATTCTCTCGGGATTGATGTCTACAGAATTAAAGAGGGTTATAAGGCTTACAGAAGATATGTATGTGACCGTCTGTCATCTATAAAGATCAAGCCTGAAATATTCATTCTTCAGGGCCTCACCGGTGCAGGGAAGACAGAAATTATTCGTATCATGGATAATTCAATCGATATTGAGGAGATGGCAGGACATAGAAGTTCTGTTTTCGGAGGAATCGGACTTAAACAGAAAAGTCAGAAGTTTTTTGAAACCCTGTTTCTAAGTAGAATTGATGAACTTGAACATGAACGCTATGTTATAATTGAAGGTGAATCAAGAAAAGTGGGGAATCTTCATATTCCTGATTATATATTTGCACAGATGAGAGGGGGGCATTTTATTTATATAGATACACCTCTTGAAAGAAGAATAAGTATAATCCGCGATGAATATAACTCTTTCCAGGAACATGAAAGAGTCGTGGAAAAAGTTAATTCTTTGAAAGGGAAACTGGGCAGTAAAAAAGCTGATATGCTGGTTGAACTATACAATTCCGGAAGAATTGATGAGTTTATTGAGATACTCCTGCTGGATTATTATGATCTCCTCTACTCGCACTCTCTAAATAAATATGAATATATTACAAGAATAAAGAATAATGAAACAGCTCAGGCTTCCGAAGAAATTAAAAAGTCTATAAATGAATATCTTGCAAAGATTCAATAAATCAACCTCTACAAATTATAATAATTGACATATCACAGTTGGGTTGATTATTATATAAAAACAGTTATAATATCTAAATCAGGGGAGACAGATAATACAGGACTGTGATTTTTTTATACAAAATCATATCAAAAGATTTTCTGTTTCCCGAATCGGGTATAACTGTCGGAATTACGCATAATACTGAATAAAACTATAATTGGGGGTATTTATGAAGAGACTTATTGCTGTATTTTTATTCTTATTTATGGTGGGCTGCGGCGGCGGAACACAGTATCAGGATGTGGATAAAGCAGAAGGTTCAATGGAGTGGGGTCCGAAAGAGATCAAAGCTACAACCGCTAAAATGGTTGGCTCACTATATACTTTTCTGAAAGAGGAATATAAAAAGCCGTCTTTTATCCAGGTGAAAAAGTTTCAGAACAGAACATCAGAGCATATTGACACTGACCTTATTGTAAGTGAAATCCAGACAAAACTTATCCAGAAGAGAATCAAGTTTATTGACGATTCGCTTGAAGCTGACGCACTGAAAGAGATGGAGAAAGGGATGACCGGTATGGTTGACCCTGATAGTGCGATTCCTGTCGGCGAACTTAAGTCACCGAACTTTTATCTGACTGGTGATATCAGGGAGAATGTCAGATACGTTAATGGCAAGAAAGTACAGTATCTGAAAGTGACTTTGAAGCTTATCAGCCTCAGAACAAATCAAACTGAATGGCAGGATCAGCATGAATTCCTGAAGTCAACCAAATCGGACAAGATCAGCTTCTAAGCTCCGCTGATAAACGGAGAAAATCATGAAAAAAATTAATATTTTTACAATAGTATTGTTCGCCTCAATAACCCTGATCTCCTGTGCGGGAGGCAGGGATTATTATGAGGCGATGAAGGCTCCCGAGGAGAAATTCTACAATGGGGAATATAAAGAAGCTGCAAGGATGCTTCTTCCGGATGTGAATAAAGGGGGTAAAGATCAGCTCCTCTTCATGATGGAGTGCGGGCTTATGCTTCATACTGCGGGAGATTTTGAAACGAGCAACAAGGTCCTTCTTCCTGCGGGTAAACTTGCTCAGCTAATTCCGATAAGTATAACAAAAGAAGCGGCCTCCTTTCTTACAAACGATCGGAACTCCAATTACAGAGGGGAGGATTTTGAAAAGGTCCTGGTTCATGTCTATCTCGGGATAAACTTCCTTATGATGGAAAAATATGAAGAGGCCCGTGTTGAATTTCTTGCTGTTAATAACGAACTTTCCAAGATAAAAAGTGAAAACGGTGAAGCCAGGTATAAGCAGAATATTATGGCCAAGTATCTCACTGCTATTACTTTTGAAATTGTTGGTGAGATGAATAAGGATGAGAAGGACATTGAGTTTGCTTATATTGAATATAAGCAGATACATCAACTTGATCCTGATCTCGATATGGTTAAAGATGATCTTCTCCGGTTATCACGAAAGCTCGGTTATGATGATGATTATGCCGACTGGAGAAACAAATTCGGTAAAGGGTATAATGAAAGTGAGAATAACGGCGAGTTAATTACCATCTTTCAGGCCGGCCGTAGTGCTGTCAAACAGAGTCGCGGTTCATTGCTGAAAGATCCGGCAATGGAACCGATAATCAGGGTAACCATCAATACCGGAAATCTTACAGCCGGGGTAACTGTTGCTGCGGTTCTCATCACTTTGAAAAATGCAGAGAATCCCATCCCTAAATTTGTAAAAAGATCAAATAAAGTAACCAGGGTAAGGGTCACTGCGGGCGGAGAGTCTGTTAATACAGTTAAGCTTGAGGATATAGAGAATACTGCGGTTAAAAATCTTGAAGATGATTATGGCAGACTTTATAAAAGGGTTGCGGTTTCTATAGCTACTAAAGCAGTAGCGTCAATAGCAGCAGGTATTGCCGCAAAAAAAATAGCTGAGCAGAGCAAACAGCTTGGTCAGTTTGCAGGCTTAATCGGTACTGCTGTGGGCGCAGGAACCGGGGCGGCTTTATTTTCGCAGATGAAGCCTGATTTACGCTGCTGGCACACTCTCCCCGCTAATTTTCAGCTGGGCAGGATGTCCATCAGGCCCGGGAAATATAAAGCAAAATTTTCGCTTTCCGGGGGGGGCGGAAATATTGATCAAATTGAAAAAGAAGTTGAAATTAAAAAGGGTCAAAAGACACTGGTAAACCTGAGAACGCTTTATTAGGGTACAGGTTGAAAATAATGACGCAGAATTTTAAAAACAGAACGGGAGAAAGCAAATCTCCCGTTTTTTTTGACAGAGGTATACTGGATCACCTTATATATCCTGCCTGCATCATAACATCAAAGAGCATACTTGAATATGTAAACACCCCGTTTTTAGACCTCTTTGGTATCGATTCTGAAGAGAGAAAATTTGACTGGCCTAATGTATTTAATAGTGAACATAAAAAAAATGTGGCTCAGGCTTTTGTTAATGCCCTGAATGGGGCCTTTTCAAGCTGTGCCGTAGAGGTTAAAACTGCTGAGGGGAACGGAATTTCTGTGGAGCTCATGATGCAGCCGGTTGTAAATAAGTCTCTAATTACATCGGTTCTTGTGTTTATCAAGGTTCTGGAGGAAAAATCACAGAACGGGAATATTAAGAATTTAAATACTCCGGAAGCAGAAAGTAACACTGTTCATTATGAATTCTCCCCTCTCCCTCTTATACGATTCAACAGAGACCTGAAAATTGTAAGATGCAGCCGTTCTTTTGAGGGTACTCTCGGCTACACTCTTGAGGAGATGGCAAAAGATGAGTGGTGCGTCTTCGGAAGCATTTTTAAATATGATGTCGAACGGATAAAAAATAATATAATTGAGATACTGAAGGGTAATATACCCTTTAAGCGGATTGGAGAAATCAAGGTTAAGAGTAAAAGCGGGGATGAGAAAGTTGTTAACGTGATTATATACCCCGTAACCAGGGATAAGGAGCTTGCTGCCATTGATCTTATGATGGAAGACATTACCAGGATTAGAGAATTGAAGGAGAGGCTCAGTACAGCAAAGAGGCTTAATCTCATCAGCGATATCGGTAACGGTTTTATCCACTCAATAAATAATACAATCAATGTTATACTAAACCAGGCACAATTACTGCAGATAATAACAGAAAAAGATTCAGTACGGCAGGGGCTTAAGCAGATAGAGAAATATGTTCATGAGGTTGTTGATCAGCTCCGGAGGATTAAGGGCTTTATAAACGAAAGAAGTGATAATGGAGATGAAAAGGAGGAATCCTTTGATTCGATTCTGAGTGATGCAATTGAGTTTGTGAGGATACACTTTAAAGTAGACGAGGAGAAAAGACGAAAAAATCTACTGCTTGATACCGGGTCTGGTTCAGATGTGATTCTGAAAACCGATACTTTCTTTTTCCGTGAGCTGCTTATCTGGGCAATTTTAAAAGTATCATCTTATGCTGAAAAGAAAGGGAAGATTGAAATTGAGCTTAAAAAAAATTCGTATCATTATATAAAAGTTTCAGTCAGGCGAGGCGGTGCAGCTGATACCTCCAATATCGTACCCTTTATGCTTAACGGTCTCTCCCCTTCAGAAATCCGTAATGCCGCTGAAAAACATAATCTCAGGATTCTTGAAGAGGAATCTGTAGATCTCTATTCAATAAAAATAATACTCCCGCAGAAGATGGTTATTGAAAAGGGTGCAAGCAGCGGCAGTGATAAGGATTACGCTATAGAAGAGAGAAACATCATGATTGTTGAAGATGAAAACGCTCTTCAGCTTATACTCGGTAATCTCTTTGAAAGAATGGGCAATACGGTCTACATCACTGATAACGGAACTGATGCTTTTGAGGAATTCAAAAAGAAGAATTATGATATTGTGATCACTGACTACGATGTCGCAGGTATGACCGGCATTGAACTTGCTGCAAGAATTAAGGAAATCAGTGAAGATACACTTATAATCCTTCTGTCAGGGTGGTCAATTGGAGATTTCAAAAGATATAACAGCTTTATAGATCTTTTCATGGCAAAGCCATTTAATATAGAAGACCTTATCAAAGGTATAATATCTACTGCTGCAGCGAAAAATTCCTGACATGGTATTAGAGCAGTTTGCTATAATTGTAAAAAAGCTATAGTTAATTCTCTCCCCGGTAAAAATCGCATTTGGCGGTTTATTGCAGCTATTATCCGGCAAACAGGAATATCCAGGCTCCTGTGAAAAATGTAATTGCATAATCATATAACCGGTTCAATCTAATATTGAGGTTTTCTATGAGATATATTGTGATTATATACCTGTGTATTATCTCTCTGCTTTTATCATGTTCATCACCGGGGAAATGGGGGTATAGAGCGGCCGAAAGAGCGGATGTAGATATTGTGGGGAACAGGGCAGGTCTTATCCGGACTGTCTATTGTGATATTTATATTGAGGAACCCGGCATAGAGCAGCACCGTAAAATTTATGAGTCTGATGTGTACAGGGGGAGCGGCAGCGGCATGCCCCTTGAGCCATGCTTTCAGTTTATAGTTTCAAATACCTGGAACAGGCCCCTGATTATAGAAAAGATTACGATTCGTTACGATAACGAAGATCATGGCCCCGAATTTTATGACTATATAAAAGATCCGGAATATGCGGAAAAAAGGTTTGCGGTAAATCTTAATAAAATGATGCAGTATCGAAGGCTTCTCACTGAGGATGAACTCATTGATGAGATTGATTATGATACTGAAACAGTTGAGTACAGATCTGATTTTATAGCACCTGGAGATAAAGTGCTTCTTTACAGGTTTTTCCCCGTTATCCCTCATAATAAAGGTGTGAAAATATATATATCGATAAAATATTTTAACATGAAAAAAATAATTGATTTTGATATAACACGTTTTGATTATACAGATGAATAGCGGAAAATTGCGGACAATTTTTAAACCCGGGAGTTTTACTTAAAATGAAGATAAATGAAAATGATATCCGGAAAGTTGCAAAGCTTGCACGTCTTGAACTGAGCGGCGAAGAGAGAGAGGAGTTCTCAAGGCAACTCAATGATATTATTGAGTATGTTGAAAAGATAAACGAACTGGACACCGCGGGTGTTAAACCCGCTGACCATATAGTTGAACTCTCCAATGTATTCCGGGAGGATGTTGTGCAGAAATCCATTGATACATCTGAGATTGAGAAGATGGCTCCTGTATTTAAAAACGGACATATTGTTGTCCCTCGTATTATTGAATAGGGTATTAGTGAAAAACAGAAGGCTTTTTATAGCTCTTCCGGTTGATGACCGTGCGCTGATTAAGCCTCTCGGCAGCATATACAGCGATCTTAATAAATACAGCAGCATCCTGAAATCTGTGAGCATCGAAAATCTTCATATAACCATGAAGTTCCTCGGTGATGTTGATGAGGATAAGATGTTAAAGATGGGGGACTTATTCAGCTCACTTGAAAATCCCGGAAGCATTGAATATACTATAAAAGGGGCAGGTTGCTTCCCTTCGCTCTCAGCTCCTTCAGTTATATGGGCAGGGATACAGTGTGATATGGGAATAATGTCTAAGCTTTACTCACTTGTTGAGGATTTCTGTGAGTCTTTCGGATTTGAAAGGGAGACACGAAGGTTTATACCTCATCTTACGGTTGCAAGAGTGAGAAGAGGGAAGGATATCCCTCCGGGGCTGAAAGAATTTATAAAGAGCAATAAAGAGAGAGTTTACGGAACATCTGTTTTTAACAGGCTTGTTCTTTTTGAATCTAAACTGGATAAAACCGGGCCTGAATATATAAGTTTAGCTGAAGTTCGTTTGGCCTGAAATAGATAATTTTAATGGAGAATAGTAATAATATGGCAATACTCCTTAACGCCCCGGAAAAGGTTGCTGATGAACATTTTATGATGAAGATAAAGATCCCCGGTGTTTCTTTTTTACCAGGTCAGTTTATCAATATTAAGACTTCCGAAGGAACTGATCCTCTACTGCGCCGGCCATTTTCGATTTTTGATGCTGATGGTGATACTGCAACAATTATTATACGTGTTATAGGGAAAGGAACGGAATTACTGAGCCGTATGGAACCGGGTGAGATTAATGTTGTCGGTCCAACCGGGAACGGGTTTACACTGGAAGAGAATAAAAACCTTCTGCTTGCCGGCGGCGGGGTAGGTAATGCCCCCCTTTATTTTTTAATGAAAGAGCTTAAGAAAAGAGGGAACAGGTTAACCTATATTTACTGTTCAAGAAGCGCGTCATACCTGTTCTATCCTGAAATGTATGAAAAACTTGCTGATGAATTTATTATAACTACAGATGACGGTTCTGCAGGAGTAAAGGGTTTTGCAACTGATGTTATGAAAGGAAAAATTTCGGCTGAAGGCTATGACAGAGTTTACTGCTGCGGTCCTGATCCTATGATGCAGAAAACGTCATCCCTTGCTCACAAAAACAGTCCTGTAGAAGTTTCAGTTGAAAACTATTTCGGCTGCGGTGTTGGTTTGTGCGTTGGATGCACCGTGGATACTGTTGACGGATATAAAAGGGCCTGCGTAGACGGGCCGGTATTTGACGGGAGAAAGATCCTCTGGGAGAATATGCCTCATTGAGGAGGCATATCTCACCTGCTTATCCTGAAATTATTCTGTCCTTCAGGCAGAATGCTTTCAGTTTTTGATTCATCGCCGCTCTCAACTGAGAGGTAGGGAGTCATTCAGGTGCCCAGACCGAATTCAGGCAGCACCCATTTACTCATAACTACGATAAAGAAAAAAATCAGAAAAAATCCGATCATTGCGAAAGTCAGCTCTCTATCTTCATTTCTTTCATTTTTATCCATAATTAACTCCTGAATAAACTATGAATTAAAGTGAAAACTATTGTTACTTTGTTTTGTTATGATGTGATAATTTTTTGAGTGCTCTAGCCGGGATAATGCTGGAGACAGATACCCTTGATTATGCCTTTGATTAAAAAAGGGGTCAGAGCCCCCTTTGCTATTTAAACAGATGAGAGAGGGCTTTGAATTCAGGCGTGCCTGCTTTTTCGATAAGCATGAAGGCTATTGTTTCTGTCGGATAAATAACAGCGCCTGCTTTAGAGAGAGCTTCCAATGCGGTATTCCAGTCATGTTTCCGGCGTGAAGCGACTCCGTCTGAAGCAATAATTACATTGTATTTCATATTAAGCAGGGTCAGAGCTGTCTGGAATACGCATATATGAGATTCAATTCCTGTTAATATTACAGTTTTTTTCCCGCTTTTAAGAACTTCATCTTTTATTGCCTCATCCTTTATACAGTTAAAAAACAGTTTTTCGAGATTGGGCGAATCAGGGCATAATGCAGAGAGTTCAGGGAGCGTTGAGCCTAGGCCTTTTCTGTACTGTTCAGTAACTATTACAGGGATATTTAATTCTCCTGCTGCTTTCAGAAGTATGGCGGAGTTTTTTTTCAGCATCTCCTGAATATTTTCTTTCATGGCGGCAAAAAGCCTTTCCTGTATGTCTATCATCATTATAAGTGAATCATCACGTTTAATTTCAAATCTGTCCATAATTGCCTCGTTATTTATTGAAGGAGTTCATTTCCGATACTGTTGATTATGGTATCTTTTTTCCCTTCTTTAATATTTTTCATTATTGTTTTTTTCTGCCCCCGGACTATGTTTTCATCCGGTGTTGTTGTTGCCATCGGGAGTATGGATTTCATTTCTGAGCAGATATTACATTCTTTATCAGGCACAAAAGCAGGTGAGAATACCTCGTCTATTGTAGATATACATTTAGGGCCAGGCAGCAGGCCTGAGTTGGCACAGACTTTCATTGTTACAAGCGGAGCATAAACAGGGAAGTCAAGAACAGGATCGTTTTTTAAGGCCTCTCTCATATAATCTCCCCAGACAGGTGCAGCGATACCTCCGGCAGCCTGGCCTATGCCAAGTGATAAACCGAGTTTATCGTAACCAATCCAAAGCCCTGTTGTAAGATTTGGAGTGAAGCCCAAAAACCAGGCATCCTTCCAGTTGTTGGTCGTTCCTGTCTTGCCTCCTACAGGCCGGCCTATTGAAGCGGCTCTTGCCGTTCCTGATGTAATAACGCTCTTCAACATGCTTATAAGTACCTGGGCTGTTTCAGGCTTTACAATCTGGATATCCCCTTTTTGGCGTTTTTCTTCAAGCAGTCTGTTTATTTCATCCTCTTTGTTCTCAATGATCTCCCCTTTTCTGTTTTTTATATGCCGTATAGAAAAAGGTATAACATCACGTCCTCCATTTGCCAATATAGCATAAGCGCGGGTTAATTCATAAGGGCTGACCTCTATTGAACCGAGTGCAATAGAGAGGTTCCGTGGTATTCGTGATTTTTTTTCATTATCATTCATTTTCAGGAGCTTTGCGTAATAGTTCATCACCATATCAATACCGATTGTGTCAGCTATCCTGATCGATATAACATTGATCGATTTTTCAAGAGCCCGTCGCAGCCGGACAAATCCGTAATATTCTCCTTCGTAGTTTTCCGGGAGCCAGTCTCCCCCTTCTGTATCAAGATAGACTATAGGTGAATCAAGAACACTGGTGGCAGCGGTAAATTTTCCGGATTCTATTGCGGCTGTATATAACAGCGGTTTAATGGATGATCCCGGCTGGCGCCTTGACTGCATTGTTCTGTTAAGCTGATTGATGGATGAGAACTCTCCGCCTCCGATCATTGCCTCAATATATCCGTTCTGCTGATTTATAGAGATGATGCATCCTTCAACTCTCTGCTGCTCCCTGTCATCACTGTAAGTTGTTTTATACTTGTCTATGAATTCAGAAACAGAAGATAACCCTGTAAGGAAATTTAATGCTTCAAGCTCTTCAATAACATTAGCTCTTAGGTGAGAATTCAGTTTTGCGGTTTCAGCAGAGCCTTTTTTCGCGATATCTTTAAAATTGGTCATATATGAGAGAAGGGCAATTTCATCAGAAAAATTGGTTATAAGAAATTCGTCATTTTTGAAAGAGAGGCTTCCTGATACAGAGCTCTGGCGGTCAAGCGCGGATTTAAGTATTTTTTGTCCGGCAATCTGTTTGTTAACATCAAGTGTTGTATAAACAGATAAGCCTTCGGAAAAGACCATCTCCTCTCCATAGCGTTTTACCAGATCGCGGCGGATATATTCTGTAAACCATGGGGCCTTGTCGATTCTTGAACTGAATGTTGTTATTGTTGGCGGAATATCTCCAATTTTATAAAGATAATCGGGCCAGAAATTTATAAAAGCATTTTCAGCCTCATCAACTGTTATATATCCCATCTCCACCATCTTGCCAAGCACAATCTTATGACGTGAAATTGATGATTTCGGGTGTTTTATCGGGGACAGAAGATTCGGTGCTGATGGTAGTGTTGCAAGGATCGCACACTCAGCGAGATTAAGCTCCCATACATTCTTCTGAAAATAAAGCTTTGAAGCTGATTGCACCCCGTATGCTCCGTGGCCTAAAAATATCTGATTAAGATAAAGTTTGAGAATTTCATCTTTAGAGAATTTTGCTTCTATCATCAGGGCTATACAGGCTTCCTTCGCTTTGCGGTAAAGGCTTCTCTCCCTGGATGTAAGGAGTATCTTCGCAAGCTGCTGGGTTATTGTACTCCCCCCCTGCTTTATCCCCCCGGCAAAGATGTTTACAAAAAATGCTCTCACAATTCCCCGCGGATTAACTCCCCAGTGCTCATAGAACTCATTATCTTCAATTGAAACAAAAGCATTAACAAGATGCCTGGGAATTTTTTCGAAAGGAACAATCTCCCTTTTTTCTTTGAAAAGTTCAGAAATAAGAATGTCATTTTTATCGTAAATCCGGGTTGTTATATCAGGCTGAAATGTTGTCAGGTTCTGAACTTTTTTGAAGTCTATGACAAGGATTATGATAAAGGCGATAATTATACCCGTAATAAGACCTATTATTGTTGTCCTGTAATTTCTGGCGAATTCAGGCAGGCCTGACAAAATGCTTTTAATAATTTCGATTATTGCATTCAGGACACTGTTCAGTCCTGTTGAATTAAAACCTGGTTTTAAATTAAACCTGTTGCTTTTTATGCTTAGTTTATTTTTCCCCGGTCTGAAAGAGGGGAGACCCCCTCCGCTCCCTTTCCCGCTGCCAAATGATTTTCCGCCATATTTTCCCATTTAATGCCCTTGCCTGTTATATTAAAGCTCTGACCTTTAAACAATCTTTTCGGGGAAAATCCCCTGTGTAAATAGATAATTATTTTTAATAACATGCCTGTACAAATATTTTTTTTAAAAAAATAAAAAAATGCCAAATGAATAATAAATAGGTGATTTTTTAATATATTTTGATTTAAATATATTTAAATGTCTATAATCATCTATAATCGTCTTCCTGTGGAAAAATCTTTTAGCCGACGTTTAGTATGAAACGGGCAATTTAGAGTGCGATCAAGGATGATTGCATTTAAATTCAAGGAGGAATGAAATGATTATAAATCACAACGTAGCTGCTATTTTCTCCCATAGAACACTTAAGTTCCATGACTGGAGTCTCACAAAAGACATCGAAAAACTCTCTTCAGGTATGCGTATCAACAAAGCTGGTGACGACGCATCAGGTCTTGCAGTTTCTGAAAAAATGAGATCGCAGATACAGGGTTTAAGACAGGCGGAGAGAAATACTGAGGACGGTATGTCTCTTATTCAGACAGCTGAAGGTTATCTTACAGAAACACATGAAATTCTTCAGAGGATCAGGGTACTTGCAGTTCAGGCTGCAAACGGTACATACACAGATGAGGACAGACAGCTGATCCAGGTTGAAGTATCAGAACTGGTTGATGAGATCGACAGGATTGCATCACAGGCTGAATTCAACAAAATGAAGCTTCTTACAGGTTCTTTCGCAAGGCTTCATCCAACAGCATCAATGTGGTTCCACATGGGTCCGAACATGCACCAGAGAGAGAGGGTTTTCATTGAAACTATGACAACTGCTGCTCTTGGACTTCGTAACCCGACCGTACTTACATTTATTTCCCTTTCAACTCCCGGAAAGGCGAATTCACTGATCGGTCTTGCTGACGAAGCTCTTAGAATTATATCCAAGCAGAGAGCTGACCTCGGAGCTTACTACAACAGGCTCGAACATTCAGCCAAGGGTCTCATGAATGCTTATGAAAATGTTCAGGCTTCTGAAAGCCGTATCCGTGATACAGACATGGCTGAGC
>DAISJZ010000018.1:34341-40053 GCA_036821145.1 Spirochaetota bacterium | reverse complement strand
CTGACCAGAATATTCCTGTGGAATTTAAGGCAATGATAAGGCGGAATATCAGGGACCTTACCGAGTATCTTGAAAAATACCTGAGCTCAGAATAATCTATCTTAATCCTTCGCCCTTTTTGAAACAGATTTAAATCTATATACAGACATCCCTTTTTTCAGTTTAATAAAATATTTTTTATATTCCCCCTTAAGCTGGCAGACAGATGAAGTCATCATCGGATATGAAGCTGACATTATAATTCTTTTTCCTTCATGTTCGATACATACGGTCTCCCCCATTCTCAATGTACGGTTTGTTGACACCAGCACTTCACGCTTTGCTGTATCAAGGGCATTAATAATGCCCACCTGGACCAATTCAGAATCCGGCTTAATATTATTGACCGCGACATTGCCAACTGTGCTTTCTTCAGGTTCTGCAAGTTTCATAATTTCAATAATCTGCAGATTCCCCTTATAATTGGCAAGCTGTTCCGGAGTTAAACTGTCATTATAATCAGGCACATGTATGCTGGCGCCACCTTCAACCAATAATTTAACAATCGCAGGATCATTATTTTTTACTGCCAGATGGAGTGCTGTATTTCCCATCATATCCTGTGCATTGAGATAAGCTCCTTTATTAATTAACAATTTCACAACATCAATTCTTCTGTGTGAAACTGCACTCATCAGTGCTGTTTCATCGCTGATTGTTGTTTCATTTATATCAGCACCGGAATTAAGAATTTCATCAATTTTATGAACATCTCCCTCTGATGCGGCCCTGGTGAGTGATGAAGCACAATTCAAAAAAGATAGTATAGTAAACAGTATTAAAAAATAAAAGCAAAACTTCTTCATCTTCTATGCCCCTGTTTTATTTTAAAAAATAATGTCCGTATTGATTATTTTCCTATCACTTAATAATTATTGTCAATATTTTGTAACAAGTTATATTTTATTTTTTTCTTATAATCAAAAATAATGTTGTATATAATCAATATTTTGTACAGTTTGACAAAGTAATAACACAAATATAGAACTGTAACAGGATTAGAGAGGCGAAAGAGATTTCCGCATAATGTCATATAACAATATTTTAATATATTTTGCTCTCTATTCGTTTACGGGATGGATTATTGAACTGCTTTACCGCTCGTTAAACAACAGGCGTCTGGTTAATCCCGGGTTTCTTTATGGTCCCTTTGTGCCGATTTACGGCATCGGTGGAATTTTTGTCTCACTTCTTCATCAGCAGTTCAATACATATCCTGTCCCTTTCCAGTTTTTTATATTCGCATTAATACTTACAGCGATTGAGTACCTGACAGGTGAACTTTTCGAAAGGTTCTTTCAGCTTAAACTCTGGGATTATTCAGATAACAGGTTTAACCTCAACGGCAAGATAAGTCTTCTTTTCTCAACCGGATGGGGGCTCCTGGCGCTGATTGTTGTGTATTACATTCACCCGGCTGTTTCATATCCGGTGAATAAAATCAGCAGCAGAGAATCTGTTATTATAAGCGGAATCATCCTGACATATTTTATCACAGACGCCGCTTATTCAACTGCTTCACTAAACAGGTTCAGAAGAGATATACTATATCTTTATGAAAAATACTCTCTCCTCAGCAACACTGAAGTTCAGAAAATTATAAATTCTTTCAGGAGGATACTCGGCGCATTCCCTGATCTCAATGAGTATCTTAATGCAAAAATTAACATAAAACTAAAAGACAAGGCTGAAAACATGATCAACAGACTTACAGAAAACATCGAAACAATAATGAAAGACAGAAAACCAGCAGAGCATGAATATAATGCCATAGTTGCAGACATACTGGCAAACGAGGAATTTCTTAAACTCAGAAATTATTTTCATCACAACTCCTCAATATATGAGCATGCCAAGATTGTCTCCTACCTGGCATACAGGCTCTGCAAGTATCTTAATCTTGATTACAGATCAGCCGCACGCGGTGCGCTTCTTCATGACTTCTTCCTTTATGACTGGCGAAACCACGATCTGCCGGATCTTGCTAAAGATAAATATCATGGGATTGCCCATCCGAAAATTGCGCTTAATAATGCGCTGAGGCATTTCAGGCTGAATGACCTTGAAAAGGATATCATTGTGAAACATATGTGGCCACTGACACTTATTCCGCCGAAATACCAGGAATCATATATTGTAACATTTACCGACAAATATGTGGCATCAAAAGAATTCATTGATGAATTCCGGCGCAGAAAATTTAAATTCAGAAAGAGCCGCTCACTGAACTGAAAAACCTTAACCCCCTGAAAATAGTCCGGCATAATTTTTTGCTCTCAATGCTTGACAAAAAAAATATGATTAGGATTATATCAATTATACGCCTCACAAATTGATTCAGGAAAACTATCATGAAAAAACCGGGCTTTGATAACGAACTTTATCTCAAAGAGCAGAGCGAAGCAATTCTTGGACGCATAAAAAACTCCGGTTTTTCAAAGCTTTACCTTGAATTCGGCGGTAAAATCCTCTTTGATTATCATGCAGCACGGGTTCTCCCCGGTTTTGACCCGAACGTAAAAATGAAGCTCCTTTCACGAATGAAAGACTCAGTTGAAGTGATTATGTGCGTTTGCGCAATTGATATCGAGAAAAAAAAGATACGCGCAGACTTCGGCATAACTTATGATACAGATGCCATGAAAACAATTGATGATTTTAATGAATGGGGGATTACAGTAAGGGCCGTTGTTATCACACGATTTGAAGAGCAGCCCGGAGCCCAGTCATTTTTTAATAAACTCGAAAGAAGAGGAATAAAAGTATATACCCACCGTTTTACAAAGGGTTACCCTACAGATGTTGATCTTATTGTGAGCGAAGAGGGTTATGGCGCTAACAATTATATAGAGACAGAGCGCCCCATTGTTGTTATTACAGGCCCGGGGCCTGGGAGCGGGAAACTGGCCACCTGCCTCTCACAGCTTTATCATGAGCATAAGAGAGGGATAAAAGCAGCATACGCAAAATTTGAAACTTTCCCCATATGGAATCTTCCGCTAAAGCACCCGGTAAACATTGCCTATGAGGCTGCCACAGCTGAATTAAGGGATGTTAATATGCTTGATCATTTTCATCTGGACGCGTATAATGAAAAATCAGTAAATTACAACCGTGACCTTGAAGCATTCCCTTTATTGCAGCGAATAATAGAAAAAATTACAGAAGCTCCCTCATTCTATAAATCACCCACAGATATGGGCGTCAACCGTGCAGGTTTTGCCATTATTGACAATGACGCCGTAAAGTATGCTTCAACACAGGAGATTATAAGGAGATATTTCAGATATTCCTGCGAATATGCCATGGGCCTTTGCGACAGGGAAACTGTCCAGCGTGTAGAGCTCCTGATGAAGGATCTCGGCCTGAATGACACTGACAGAAAAGTTGTCAATCACGCGCGAAAAGCCGCCGAGACAGCCCGTGAAAAGGATAAAGGAAATAAAGGGATATTCAGCGGTGCCGCTATAGAGCTTCCTGACGGTATAATTGTTACAGGTTACAACTCCACTCTTCTTCATGCAACATCAAGTGTTGTACTTAATGCAGCCAAAACTCTCGCAGGTATCCCGGCAAATATAGATCTTCTACCGGCTTATATTCTTACATCGCTTATGAATTTCAAAAAAGAGATTCTTCAGGGTGCCCCGGTGAGTCTTGACCTTGAAGAGACACTAATTGCACTTGCAATAAGTGCCACTGCAAATCCCGGAGCTGAGGCTGCGATGCATAAACTTAAAGAACTTGCAGGATGCGAAGTACACCTGACACACATGCCCACACCTGGCGATTCTGCCGGTCTGCGCAAACTGGGCCTCAATACAACAAGCGATCCGGATTTTGCTTCAAAAGCTCTTTTTATCGGCTGAGGCGGGAGAAAGAGCTTTTCTCTCTGTTACCTGAAGCAAAACCTTTTTTAACCGGCCCGCCTTTTATCCATATATTCAAACTTAGATTCCGGCATATTCATCAGCACTTATTTTTATAGTAAAAATTCCTACTTTTTTTAAAATTTTTACCCATAAAAAATTTATTAAAATTACTATTGCATTATTTTAGAGATAATAGTAACTATAATAAGTTCTAAATTTTTATATAAATACAAAATAAAAAAGCTCAATATTTAATTATTTCTAATAATAAGCATAGCAATTTTTAAGCAGAAGAGCAAAGCCGGTTCAGAATCTTTTTCTTTATTCATTAAATACTCATATTTCTGCATAACTGAAAGTCAGAAATATGCATAAAAATCTCAGCACCATTCTCAGAAGAAAGCTGAATCTTATAAGATATATAAAAAATAATAAAAATACAAACTTATTCTAAAAAATATAAAAAAAATTATTTACTTAATTAACATTTGTCTGTATAACAAAACGGCTGGACGGAATTTTTTTTGTGTACAAATTATAATACTTACCATAACTTATTTGAAGGAGGAAGTAATGGGAAAATTCAGTTACAACAAAGAGGTTCTCGCAAACCTCAGGCTTGAAGAAAAAGATATCCCATTTCTCGACAGGCTGATAGATTATGAATCAGCCCTGGAAGCGCATGAAAAAAAGAGTCATGCGGCAGTTGATAAACGTATTTCACTTAAAGAAGCTATTTCCGAATACGTAAAGGATGGGGATATTCTTACTGATACCGGTTTCAGTTATGTAAGAACGCCGATTACCGCTTACCTTGAAATTATGAGGCAGGGGATTAAAAACCTCACAATGATTGGCTCTCCGGCAACAAACCAGAGCTATATGATAAACTACGGTACAGTTACAAGATCACACTGGTCATATTGCGGAGCTGAAATGAGGGGAACAGACCGTAATATGTCGCGCAACGTACTTCAGGGTAGAACCAAAATTCTCGCAGAATGGAGTCATGGGTCTATGGCTCTCGGATTTAAAGCTGCACAGCTTGGGCTCCCCGGACTATTCTCAAAACAGCTTCTTGGCTCGGATATAATCAAATATAATCCTTTTGTGAAGGTTATAGAAAATCCGATGAAAAACGAAAAAGACCCCTGTGCTTTCATACCGGCTCTTTACCCCGATGTAACTATTATACATGTACATCAGGCTGACAAGTTCGGTAACGCAAAAATCTATGGGCCGATTATAAACGATGCTGCAATAGCAGCAGCTGCAAGAAAAGTAATTATAACAGCAGAAGAAATTGTACCGCCTTCAGCAATGAGGACAGATAATAAAGGTGTAGTTATTCCCTTTGTATATGCTGATGCTGTTGTTGAAATGCCTTACGGAGCTCTCTTTGGTTCAATGCCGGGACTCTATTACTGGCCAAGAAGGATGTGGGAGAAAACTCTTAGATACTGGGCATATAAAGAAGGAGCCCTTGATGATTTCTATAATCTGTTATTACATGAATGCAAGGATCAATTTGATATAATAGATAAACTGCTGGGCGGTTCTAAATGGATGGTTAACGCCAGGAGACTCACAAAGGCAGAAGAAGGTGACAACGAAGAAGAAGGCGTTGATTTCCATTACAAAGAATGGACTATGGACGATCCTGATTTTAATGACGTAACAGATCAATATAAACAACTGTAATAGTGGAGGAAAAAATGATTGAACCAAGACCAGCAAATCCGCTTGAAATGATAGCATATGTTCTTGCTCAGCAGATCGAAGACGGAGAAGTAGTATATAT
>DAISJZ010000018.1:0-34241 GCA_036821145.1 Spirochaetota bacterium | reverse complement strand
CTTATCAGGCCTGCAGGTGAAATTCCTGTAACTCCGGTTCCGACTAAAGAGATTATCGAAATCCTCAGAAGAGAAGTTGATCCGAGAGGCGTTTTTACCTCAATGCCGAGCTAATCAGCTTCAGGAATGAGCATATGTCTGAATAAAGAAGCCCGGACCTCCGGGCTTCTTTGCTTATCTATCGTTCATGAATTCCTTTATATTCTAAAATCTCCTGGTTCGGAGGGATATACGCAGGCCGTATAATCTTCCCCTGTATAATCTGTTCAAGCCTGTGAGCTGACCACCCCGCTGTTCTTGCCATTGCAAAGATTGGAGTATAAAGCGCTTCAGGTATCCCTAATAGCTTATAAACAAGGCCGGAGTAAAAATCGACATTCACACAAACCGGGTTACCTTTTCTTTCAAACACAAGTTCCGGCCCGATCTTTTCCACCATCTCAAAAAGATTAAAAAGATCCATTTTATTATATTTCCGTGCTAAAGTCCTGGCATATTGTTTCAGTACTTTTGTCCTTGGATCTGAAACTGTGTATACAGCATGCCCCAGGCCGTAAATTTTACCGCTGCCGTCCGCGGCCTTTTTATCAAGAACTTTCTCGAGGTACTTTCTTATCTGTTTTTCACTACTCCAGTCTTTTATATCTTTTTGACACTGTTTCATCATAAACATCACTGACTCATTTGCACCACCGTGAAACTGGCCGCTAAGTGATGCCACTCCTGCAGCTAAGGCCATATATGTATTGGCGCCGCTGGATGAAACTGTCCTTACAGTAAAAGTCGAGTTATTCCCTCCCCCATGCTCCGCGTGCATTACAAGGCAGGAATCAAACATGAGAGCCTCCTCCCTGTCAGGCATATCTCCGGTGAGCATGTAAAGAAAATTCTCTGCCATTGAAAGATGAACCCTTGAGCGGGCAATGCGGAGATCGTCCCCTTTACGGTATTTATAAACACTATAATTATTGGCAACAATAACCGGCGCTTTTGCGATTACATTTATACATTGCTCACTGATTCTGGAGAAATCATTTGTATCCGGATCATTATCGCATCTGCTAAGGTGAGATATAACACTATGCAGGGCATACATCTGATTGAAGTTTTCAACTTCTTCAATTATAATACGCCTTTCTATATTCGACAGCTTTGATCTTCTATGAAGTTCTTCAGTGAACTTATCAAGATCTGACCTGTCAGGTAGTACGTTAGTAAGAAGAAGATAAACAACCTCTTCAAACCCGAACCTTTTATTTTTTTCATTATATTCAATTATATCATTAACATCGTACCCGCAGTAATACAGTTTGCCGTCAACAGGAATAACCTTAGTCCTGGAAAGATCATTTTCATCCTGCACTTTTTCATAACCGATTACTCTACCCTTTGTAGTGATACCTACAACAACACCCGAACCATCGGGATTTCTGAGACCTAATTTAACATCCTTATCCCGGATAACATCAGGCGAAATTTGATCATGCTGGAGGGATAGTCTTTTTATTTTTTCTAATATTTTCTCCATTAAACCTCCTTGTACAATAAACAGCTAATTAAATTTGTGCGATCAGATAAATGGATCTCCACCACGCGAAACAGAAACAGCAAATTTTAAAATAATGATTATTTAAGGAATAAATAAAATTCTAATATCCGGGGCCCCTGTCAAGTAAATATTTACGGAGAAAAAATATATTAAACCGGGTATTTTATTATTCTTCTAATCAAGCGGGGGGAGGTCAATGAGAACAGCTGTCATATCATCCTTCTGGTGTTCATGGCTGCCTATGAAATCATATACTGAATCAAATATACTGTTTATTACAAGCTGGGGAGGCAGATCGCACATCTCCAGAAGTTTCTGTTCAAGCCTCTTCTCTCCATACTGAGAATTATCAGTTCTGTAATCAAAAGCTTCAGTTATACCATCAGTATAAAACAGAATCATATCTCCCTGGTATATTTCAAAACAGCATTCAGGGGTATTATAATAAGTATCTTTATCAATCAGGCTTTTGATATCGCTGCCAAGCAGATAGCCTTTTTCAGGTTTCCAATAATCAAAACCTGAATTCAGATTTATTATTTTAGCACCGCCGGTTTCCCTTCTGACAATAATCGGAAAGAGCATGCTCCTGTTAAAAAACCTCAGCTTAATGCACTCATCTCCATCTTCAATGAAAACAAAATTAGCTGATGCAAAATCATTTGAAGATGACATATCCATAATATCGGTAAACTTGGCTGATATATTGTTTATTATCCGGGAACAATCAACAATCCCTGTTTTTTCATATTCAGTTTCCGCATCTTTTACAGCAAGTATAACCGCAGAACGGAGCCTAATTAAAGTTGTATAGGCTGGAAGGCCGTGACCGCTTATATCAGAAAATACAAAGAGAAATTTATTTTCAGGGAGTCGCAGCAGATCAAAATAATCCCCGGAAAGAATTGATCCATAAGCCCGCTGAAAGCCGATCCCCACCATGAGATAACTGTTGCTGAAACTTTTAAACAATTCACGGATAAGCCTTTTATCTTTTTCGCGAACCTGGTTCGCCTCCTGGCTGAACATCTCATATTTCTGAACCTTTACTGAATATTCATCCGGGAGACCAGCCGGGAACTCCTGCTGTTGATTCACCCTGTTATTCACTCTTTCTGCTCCGGTAATAATTAATCAGATTTGCCGTTGATGAATCGTGCGCAGAGGAGATTTCTCCCGATACAAATTCTTTCTGTATTCTGCCTGCAAGAACTTTGCCGAGCTCCACACCCCACTGATCAAAAGAATATATGTTCCATATTATCCCCTGCACAAAGATCTTATGCTCATACATGGCTATCAATCTTCCGAGAGATTCGGGTGTAAGTTTGTTTATAAATATAGTATTAGTGGGCCTGTTTCCGTCAAAGGTTTTAAAAGGAACAAGATTATCCGGCACGCCGTCAGCTTTTACCTCATCAGAGCTTTTGCCGAAGGCAAAAGCTTCAGCCTGAGCAATCATATTCGAAATAAGTATATCATGATGAACCGCATCATCGTTAAGTGTTTTAACATAGCCGATAAGATCCGCAGGTATCAGCTGAGTACCCTGATGTATAAGCTGATAAAAGGCATGCTGCCCGTTTGTTCCCGGTTCACCCCAGATAACAGGGCCTGTATTATATGTTATCTTTTTCCCGTCTCTTGTAACTGATTTTCCATTTGACTCCATATCGCCCTGCTGCAGGTATGCGGCAAATCTGTGGAGATACTGTTCGTAAGGGAGTATAGCGTATGTCCCGGTATTAAAGAAATTATTATACCATATCCCGAGAAGGGCCATCACAACAGGTATGTTTTCATGAAAAGGTTTTGTCCTGAAATGAACGTCCATAGAATGAAATCCATCGAGCAGCCTGATAAAGTTGTCATAACCGATAGATATCATGATTGAAAGCCCGATTGCCGAAGTAAGGGAATATCTGCCCCCAACCCAGTCCCAGAATTCAAACATATTTTCAGCATCAATTCCGAATTTTTCTACCTCACCTCTGTTAGTTGAAAGAGCAAGGAAATGTTTGGCCACAGCCTTTTCATCTCCCGATTTTTCAACAAGCCATTTGCGCGCAGTTTTAGCATTGGTCATTGTCTCCTGCGTGGTAAAGGTCTTGGAAGCTACAATAAAAAGGGTTTCTTCCGCGTTAAGCCCGTTAAGTGCCTCAATTATATGTGAACCATCCACATTGGAAACAAACTTCACATTTATATCACGTTTTGAATAATACTTCAGAGCTTCACATACCATAACAGGGCCAAGGTCTGATCCGCCGATCCCGATATTTATTATATTTTTTACAGGTTTACCGGAATAACCTTTCCAGTTAAACCCCCTTATCTTCTCCGAGGTAACACGCATTTTTTCAAGCACGCGCTCTACATCAGGCATTATATCTTTACCGTCAGCATAAACAGGTTTCCCGCTTCTGTTTCTTAAAGCTGTATGAAGCACCGCCCTGTTTTCAGTTTCATTAATCTTTTCCCCTGTAAACATTGCCTCAATCTCTTCCCTCAGGCTGCATTTTTCAGCCAGCTCAACAAGCAGGTTAACCGTATCATATGTTATTCTGTTTTTTGAATAATCAAACAGGATATCCGTTTCAGAAATAACCATTCTTTCTCCCCGTGAAGAATCACCGGCAAAAAGCTCCCTGAGATGAATATCCTTAACCTTCTGATAGTTATCAGAAAGTTTCTTCCATTCATTCATTTCTGTGAGATATATACGGTTTTTCATAGAAAACTCCATTTAGTTAGGATAGATTTTCTGCATAATGTTAAAAAGATTTCAAGCATTAAACAGTAAAACTAAAATATATACCTGCTTTAACGGGAAATCAAGAGCAGTATTTTAAATAACTTCTTTAAGTTTTGCTGAATCGGCCGTTTAAAAGAATTCTTTGAACGAAGGGCATATATTACCAAGGCAGCATGAATCGCATAAAGCCTTTTTTTTACATACATCCTTACCATGAATAACTATAAGTGCATGATACTCATTATACTTCGCAAAACCGCCGGAAGTTTTTTTCTGAAAAAGTTCGCGGACAGACTCATAACTGTCATTAAAACTTATAAGACCAAGACGTGAAAAAATTCTCCTTGTATAAGCATCAACAACAAATACTTTCCGTCTCAGACCATACAGAAGAATTGAGTCGGCTGTTTCAGGCCCGATTCCATTAATACCAAGCAGTTCCCTGCGAAGGGATTCTGTTTTAACAGACATTAACGGTTCAAACGAAAATCCGTAACCCTTAAACCATGACAAAAAATTCTTAATTTTCTTAGTCTTCTGGTTATAATAACCTGACGGGATTATGCAGCGGGCAATAACGTCATGCTTTGCTTTATAAAGCTTTAAAGGATCAAGGAGCCGCTTCTTTTTAAGAGAGAGAAGTGCTTTCTCAACGTTCACCCAGGCCACATTCTGAGTCAGGATCGAGCCAATAACTATTTCGAATATATCAGCTTCATCTCCCGGGGCATTAATTCCATATTCGCTTTTCCCGGAAGAAATGTCAGCAATTGGCCACCATCCCTGCTTCCCGTAAGCTTTCAGTAATATTTTATAGATACTGTTAAGATCTTCTTCCATAAAATATCCGGATCATTTATTTACACAATTCTGTGCGCACTGTTCAGGCTGAAGTTTTGCGCCATTCATAAAATAACCGGCCTAACTTCTGCTGTAATTTTTATTCATCATTGTGGAATCAAGAAATCCGGTAACGACATCTTCAACTGCAAGATCATATCCGGCTTCCTCTTTCAGTTTAGGTATCCTGATACTTTTGATATAGCTTTTACATTTATCACAGTAGTATACCCTGTAGTCAGGGTTATCTTCAAATTCATAATATCCCAGGGTGTCCTGGTCATCGTTCCCGCATGCATGACATTTCAGCCGGGGGAACTCCCACTCCTCCTCGCAGAGAGAGCAGTGAAGCTTCCGCATATTATCCTTTGCTTCAACTATCTTGCTGAAGTCAGGCATATAACCGCAGAATGGGCAATCCCGCTCCAGCCACTGATCTCTTTTCACTGAGAGCCCTGAAGTTATCCTGACTTTGACCAGAAGCGGTTTGAAAACATTGTGTATCATGAATATAAGTTCTGATATATCGATCCTGTATTCAGAGGCTTTCTCTTCAAAATAATCAAAATCCTGCTGAAGAAATTTAATAAACGATTCCTCTGCAATACCGCTGAATGATTTAATTAAAATGTCAAAATTCATCCCCGGATTCGAGTCGCTGACAATTTCAGACAGCTCTTTTAAAAGAAGTGAAAGGTTTGCAACAATCTCAGTACTTAAAGTGGCATTCTCAATCTGAAGGAATGGCGGTTTCCCGCTGTTCAGCGGAAAAAGCTTATTAATATCATCCGGGAGAGATTCATAAGCTTTCTCCTGCGCAGCATAGAGCTTTACATAAAAACTTATCATCTCCTCTGTCAGAGATTTATGTTTTATAATAAAATCTCTTTTTTTTTCAATACCAGAGCTGTGTTTTTTCATTTGCAAAAGTCTTTATCCTTTTTTTTGATTTATCACCGGTTACAGCGAAAGAGTTTTAAACAGGAATTATTTAACGCATAACATCAATTTTTTACAGAAATAAACGTTAATTCCACAGGCTTTACAACATATCTGCCAATTAAAACGCTCTGTCAATAACTCTATGCAGTGAAAGGGGAAAAATTACATCGTTGTTATGTGAAGGGAGGCCCGCTGATCCGGTCATGACTCCAGGATAAAATTTTTTAACTGAACAACACGTTTAAATTGCCGAAATAAATCTCACACTTTTATCTTCAGGATCTTCATAAAGTTTCACATTATCAAGCGGTGTTTCGATCTTTCTGACACTCTTCTTAACATTAACAATACTGCCCGGGAATATTCTACCGCGCACCACAACAGCAGGTTCACGCTCCAGCTTAAGCCTTGCTTCAATTCCCCAGGACTCCTCCAGAAGTTTCTGTAAAGATGCATTTGCTTTGCCCAGATCATTAAGTAAAACCAGGCATGTCTGTTTTTTTAAAGACGGCAGTATTTTTATATATTCCTTGGGATTTTTAAATATCTCTTCTCCAAACTGCATTTTTATAGATGTCGTTATCTCTTCTATCCGGTCTCTTGCTATCTTTATTTCGCCCCGCTTTTTATTAAGTTCCTCTTCAACAGCAAAATTCCTTCCAACAGTGAGGTTTGTTACTGTCTCAGTTTGTGTTCCCACTATGGGGGATTTGATTTCATAAAGGGCCACAAGTTTCCCGCCGATTATCTTGCCGTTCTTACCTGTTATCTCGATCTTATCATAAGAGAGTATATCGCAGTTTATTATGGAATCACTGACAATGACACTTTTGCCAGCCTCAACTTTAGCATTCTGAATGAACTTGGCGGATATATCACCTTTAGCTATGAGCCTTGTGCCGTCCTTACCCACAACCCCCATTTTAACAGTAATACTTCCACCGGAAATAAGCTGGGCATTGTCGACATCTCCCTCAACAATAATATCATTGTCCGCCTGAACCTTAAATCCGGATTTAACAGAACCTGTAATTCTCACAGTCCCATTGAATTGAATATTTCCTGAATCGAGATCAACATCACCCTGTATTACTGCTACCGGCATAACGCTGACCTTGTTATTCGATATATTGAGGCACCCGTCAATACCTGAAAGAAAAATCGACTCATCAAAACCGGACTGTACTATATTTTCTCCACGCTTCAGCCCGCCTTTCTCCTCCCGTTCCGCAGAGACAACCTCTCCGAAAACATCGTAACCATCTTCAGGCTTCACCTCAGGAATTCTCTGAAGTACCTCCTGGTTTTTCTGCACCTGAATAATTGAATCCTGCTCCTTGTAGTCTATTCTTCCATCTGCAAGTACTTTACCAACTTTTTTTTCAAGACTAAGCAGAGGCTCATAGTATTCATCAT
The DNA here is from genome assembly GCA_036821145.1 of Spirochaetota bacterium. Lineage (GTDB taxonomy): Bacteria > Spirochaetota > UBA4802 > UBA4802 > UBA5550 > UBA5550. The sequence continues at coordinate 26,739 of DAISJZ010000018.1, read as the reverse complement.
AACCGTTTACAGGTGCTTTCCCTTCAGCAACAATCACACGGGCAAGCTGAGGATGCTCCTTATCGAAAGCATCAATCTGTTTTTCAAATTTCTCCCTTGATACCGGATATACAATCTTCTCAACATGAAGAATATCATGCACCTCCCTGTATGAAGGATAAACACCGGATTTTGTAGGGTATATATAATAATAAGCATTAATTTTATCTTTCGAATAAGCAAGAGGTGAAAGAAGCTGTATTTTACCATCTTTTATAATAACAAACCCGTAATAAGAAGAAACATAGGCTTTTAAAGTATCATCGAACCTTATACCTCTTCCGGTTGATATGGAGCTGTAATTCTGAACATTATAATACTCATAACCTGCATCAATCAGAGAGGGTATATCAGACTCATCCTGTACATCAATTACTCTTGCGACAATTTCATTCTCTGAAACGAAATTATATTTTGACGAAAGCACAGTCTTAACCTCCCCCGCCGCATTTTTCTTTTTAGCGAGGATCCCCTGGACTGAAGGTTCGAAGTAAAAAATTATTTTTTTCATAAAAGACCTGCATTATAACGTTAATATATATAACTTCGGCCATTAACACAAATATATTAAGGATTAAAAGCCCTTAATTTATAGTGACAAATCTCAATTTATTGTTAAAATAAAAAACCCTCAAAAGAGATCGTTAAAAACCGCAATGATCTCCCCGAGGGTATTATAAGGCTGAATTGACTCAGCCGGATTACGGAATAAACTGATTACACAAGTCCCTTCTCTATCAGGAGTTCTGCAATCTGTATTGTGTTAAGAGCTGCCCCTTTCCTGATATTATCAGAAACAACCCATATGTTGATCCCGTTATCTATTGATTCATCTTCACGGATTCTTCCTACAAAAACATCGTCCTTACCTGCCGCGTTTACCGGCATGGGATATTCATTATTTGCCGGATTATCGACCACTGTTATTCCCGGCTTCCCTGTGAGGAGTTTCCTGACATCAGCTGCAGAGAGCTTCTTCTCTGTCTCGATATTGATTGATTCTGAATGGCCGTAGATTACAGGTATCCGCACTGTTGTAGATGTGAGCCTTATTGAGTTATCCCCCATAATCTTTCTTGTCTCATTCACCATCTTCATCTCTTCCTTGGTGTAGCCGTTATCAAGAAATACATCGATATGGGGAAGAGCATTAAATGCTATCTGGTGGGGGTAAACACTGACTTTGGAAACAGCTTTCCCCTGCGCAGCTTCAGCAGCCTGGTTACGGCACTCTTCAATAGCTTTTATCCCTGTACCTGACACAGCCTGGTATGTGCTCACGACAACACGTTTTATTTTCGCAGCGTCATGTATATGCTTCAGAGGGAGGAGCATCTGTATTGTTGAACAGTTAGGGTTTGCAATTATACCCTTATGCCATTTAACATCATCAGGATTAACTTCCGGAACAACAAGGGGAACTTCAGGATCCATCCTCCATGCGGAGCTGTTGTCTATGACTATGCATCCGTCTGCCGCAGCTTTTTTTGCAATCTCGAGGCTCACATCTCCACCAGCGGAGAAGAGAGCTATATCGTAACCTTTAAATGTATCATCAGATGGAGCTTCAACAGTGACCTTCCTGTCACCGAACTCTACTTCTGTGCCTACATCTGTAAGGTCAACAAACTTAATCTTATCTATAGGAAACTTTCTCTGAAGCAGTATTTTTCTGAACTCATTGCCCACTGCTCCCAGCGCGCCCACAATCACTACGTTGTACTTTTTCATTCTTTATATCTCCTGAATTCTGACATGGAATTAAATAATCCTGTAAAGCATACAAGGACTTATTTTCAAAATAAAACTGCTTTATGATAAAGCTTACTGGCCGGGATTAATCCTTTCTTTTCTTTCAAGCTCAGGGTTTTCCCTGTAGAGAATCGCGATATTGCCGATCATACCAACAAGGGCGGAGCCTGTCTCTTTTACTACATCATCAGCAAGATCATGTTTCTCCTCTTTAAAATCGACAAATTTAACTTTAATCAGCTCATGATCACTCAGCGCTTTATCTACAGCTTTTATCAGGGCTTCGGTAAGCCCCTTCTGTCCGATCTGGACAACAGGGTTAAGGTGATGGGCAAGAGATTTAAGTTTTCTCCTCTGGCGCCCGTTTAATTCAGTCATAAAAACTCCATTTGCGAAATTAATCCAATTATGCGGGGGGTTTTATGTGATCAAGTGTTTTTTAAGAATAGTTAAAGTTTATGGATTAGAGATATATCCTGACTGGTCTGCAAATACGTTTTTATAAAACGAATGGATATTGTTTATTGACCAGCCAGAACTGATACACGTTCGAGCAAACAAGAGGCGAAATCGATATATTTTTTAACATCATGATAAAGCTTTACAAGATCATGAATTTTAGGTACAGTTTTTTCTGTATATTCAATTAAAGCTTTGAATGATTTTTCACAACATTGATGAGAATGAAATGCAGTTGATGAAGTTAAGTTTTCATCTTCAGATAGTTTACATGCAGACAGGAGATCCATCTTCGCATAATCGAGCCATTCCCGAACTCTTTCTTTCATGCTATAGCCTTTCCTTTTTCAAGAACTACCCGTGAAAAATAACTACCTGTCTTTATGAAAGATTCCCATTCATCGATTGTATACACAATAATATCCAAAGCCGTCTCTCTATTAATATCACGAAGCAATTTTCTGACTGTACGGTGATTCTCCATCATTTCATTATAATCAGCAGGGAAACCTTTTTTATTCAGTACTACTATTATATCAATATCACTATCCAGTGACGGCTCACCATAGGCATAAGAGCCGAAGATAATGGCCTTATAAGGATTAATCGAAGAAAGCCTCGTGGCAATACCCTGTATTATATCCTGATAATTCATAACATTCACCCGCACATAATAAAATCAGAATAAAGTTATTTGTCAAGCATGAACCCTTTTGTTTATTTCACTTATATTTCTCAGGCCAGAGCCGAACAAGCCTGTCACGGATAGCTTTCTCCCCGCCGTTTTCAGTAGGATTGTAAAACCTGGAGCTTTTGATCTCTCCCGGGAGATAATCCTCTTTCACAAAATTCTCTTCAAAATCGTGCGGATATTTATACCCTTTATGGTACCCCATACTCTTCATAAGGCTTGTGGGGGCATTCCGTATATGCATAGGCACTTCGTAATCACCGGATTGTACCGCAGCCTTGGCCTGGTTTATCGCCATGTATGATGCGTTGCTCTTCGGAGCTGATGCGAGAAACACGGCGCACTGCGACAAAATGATCTCCGACTCCGGCATACCTATATTCTTTACAGCCATTAGTGTTGATACCGCAAGATTAAGAGCCGCAGGTGACGCGTTACCTATATCCTCCGACGCCAGAATCACCATCCTGCGCGCTATAAACTCCGGGTCCTCACCTGCAAGAATCATCTTTGCCAGATAGTAAACTGCGGCATCGGGATCAGAGCCCCGCATCGATTTGATGAAAGCGGAGATTGTATCATAGTGCCTGTCCCCTTTCCTGTCGTAGTAGATCATCGTGTTTTCAAAGGCCTCTTTCACGCGTTCCGCGGTGATAAGACCGTCACCTGAAAGCATGAATGAAACTTCAAGCACATTAAGCATCCTGCGGGCATCACCGTTCCCGAGCTTAACAAGGTTCTCCTTTACTCCATCCTCAAAACGGATATCTCCATCCTTCAGAATTCTGTCGTTTTTGAGTGCATTTTCAAGGATCCGGGAGAGATCATCATCAGTGAGTTTTTTCAGCTTAATTACGCGGGCACGGGAAAGGAGCGGAGATATTACACTGAATGAAGGGTTCTCTGTCGTGGCGCCGATAAGCACCATATCACCGGACTCAACAGCGCCAAGCACCGCGTCCTGCTGTGCCTTGTTGAACCTGTGAATCTCGTCGAGAAAGAGGAGGGTCTGTCTCCCCGCGCGCCTGTTCCTCTCCCCCTCCGCGATGACTTTCCGCACGTCAGCTACTCCGGAGGATACTGCGCTGAGGTAATGCCACTCCATGCCGCAGGCCTCAGCAATAATCCCTGCAAGAGTGGTCTTCCCTGTGCCTGGGTCTCCCCATAGTATCATAGAGAATGCTTTCCCTGAGTCAATGGCGCTGCGGATAATCCTCCCCTTACCTGTTATATGCTCCTGCCCGATGTAATCATCAATTGACGCGGGCCTGCACCTCTCAGCAAGAGGGGTAATAGACTCTCCCTGACTGAAGAGCGACGGCTCTCTCCCTACCATTTATTCTCCCAGTCTATTGCGGCAGTTCTCTTCATCAGGAAGACAAATGCAACAATACTTGCGATTGTTATGATGAAGCCTGTATGCTCCGGTATAAAGAAGGCAATGGAGAACACCCACTGAAATAAAACCGAAGAATAGAGAGTAATCAGCACCAGTTCACTCCCCTTCTTAATCAGGTACGCGTAGTAAACCACAATCCCTGTTGATACAGCAAGCGAAACTGCAACAGCAGTAATTATGGGGATATAGCTTACCATATATGAGCCCAGGAGATAGAATATAAAATATCCTGTAATCATGAAGAGATAATGCATAGGATGAAGAGCAATTCCACCGGCAGTACAGAATATCAGGATAAATCCCGTGAACAGGAAAATCGCGATGGGCGCATAGTAAAACAATTTAGAAACCAGTTCCCCGTAATTTCCGGGAATTGTAAATTTAAGTGATATATTCTGGCCGGTGACAATATTAGACGCTTTCCATGTATACTTTGTCATTTCATTATCTCCGCCCTGAGATGCGGGGATCATTGCACCGTTAGGGATATCGCACTCTGCGAAATCTGTGACAATCTCAACTTCGAGATTTTTAATTTCAGATTTCCGGTTACCCATTGCGTAGTCAAATAATCCGGTCCCCTGTGCATTATAACTGATCTCGATTTTTTTTGTTTCACCGTTCCGGAGAGAGCCCCTCCATTCGATACCATCAGAAAAATCAGGATCAGCAGTGTAGGCTTTCCCCTCAAAGAGTACTTTCAGATCTGTAATGTTCCCCGCTCCTTCAGGAAGACGGAATTTAAAAAAAAGATTTTCATTTGTATTATTGAGATTCTTTATTAAATATCTGCCATGAAATGATAAACTGTACCCGGGATATTTCAGCAGCCCCTTCTGCCTTATATTGGATTTTATCAGGGCAGAGATTTTCTGATCCGCAATACCCATATTTTTTTCAATATCAGCAGGGATTTTTTCGATTTCCCCGGTCTTCTTATTTTCATATTCCGCAAAACCACGGACTTTATATGTCAACTCAGGAAGACGCTGTGTGATATTACCACCCCATATCTCCTGCACAGACTTCAGGTTTGCCGAATAACTTCTGCTGTGCCTGTCATCTATACGGAACCCTATGGTTGCCGCAATTATACTGAATACAATTGCGAAGATAAAAATCAAAGCATACTTCAATACTTTCTTCACAAAGTCCGGGCGGACCTGAAGTATTTTCACTGATACAAGAATAAACGATGCCGCAATTATTGCGAAACCGAGGAATATAAGCGCTCCTGCTGTCATAAGATCCTCCTGTAATATTATGATGTTAATTAAACAGACGGCTTTTTAGCAAGATTTTTTCGATGCGGGGGTAAAAAAGACTAAACATATATAAAGCATAAATAAAAAAGGCTGCCCCGTAAAGAACAGCCTTCTTTGACAAGCGCAGGTTGAAAAACCTACTCCTTTGCAGCTGCACGGCCGCCAGACTTCTTTGATCGGGAACTCTGAACCTGCATACGCCTCATCTTCTTGATTCTGCGTCTCTCAGCTTCTTCTTTTTTACGTTTTTTCTCTTCGCTTGGTTTCTCGTAGTATCTTCTTCTTTTAAGCTCTTTAAAGATACCCTCAAAAGCCATCTTCTTCTTCAGATTCTTAAACGCTTTCTCGATATCGCCGTTTACTTCAACTTCAAGAGGACTTGTCATTCGAACATCACATCCTTTATTTTTAATTTAACTAACACTTTCTGTTTAACTTTATTTGTCAATAAAAAAGCTTATTCTTATAATAGATTAAAACAAAAGGGTAAAAAAATAAAAAAAAGGTTGCAATGCACTTTTTTTATCAATATTTTTATATTATTAAAAGAAATTGTCCAGACAGTACGCATTACTAATACCCGCCGTTTAAACACGGTGACACCTGTTACAAAAAACAGGTTCCATCCGCTGCCAAATAATCACTATTAAAATAATCTGTCTACGGCAAATCCGGTTAATCCGGCAAAAGCAGCAGCGGAAATAAAAAACATACAGGAGGGGATATAGTGGAAAAAATAAGAGCCCTGCTCTCCCAGGTTGACTCAACCAAGATTTTTTTTACAGACCTGAACGGCAGAACAAGAGGCCTTGCCATTAACCCGGACAACATCGAAAAAATTACAGAATCAGGGATAGGATTCGACGGCAGTTCAATTGACGGAATAACAACCGTTGATGACAGCGACAGACTGTTATTTCCCGTTCTCGACAGTCTGAGGATTGTTGATTTCAGCGATAAAAAACTCGGTTTCTTTATCGGTAGGATTGACAAAGAAAAAGGTGTATCTTCATCTTCAGATCCGAGAGCTATTCTTGTTAATGTTATTGAAAACGCGGAAAAAGAATTCGGATTCAGATTTCTCATGGGACCTGAATATGAATTTTTTCTTTTAAAAGGGGACGAATTCAATGAGGCAAAACATACAGACAGAGCAGGTTATTTCTATTCTGATCCTTACGACAAAGGGGATATAGTAAGAGAAAGCATTGTTGAAATACTTCATAAATGCGGAATACCTTTTGAAAAAGATCATCATGAGGTTACCCCGTCCCAGCATGAAATAAACTTCGAATGCACATCACCCGTAGAAGCGGCAGATCAGACTCTGCTTTTTATGCACGTAGCGAGAAAAGTCGCGTCGAGTTTCGGCTACTATGTGACTTTTATGCCCAAGCCGTTCAACGATCACAACAGAAGCGCATTCCATATGCATCTTTCGATGCAGGATATGGAAGGGAATAACCTTTTTTATAATGAATCAGACAACTACGGATTAAGTATTCTTTCAAAATACTTTATAGGTGGGATACTGAAATATGCCCGTGAAACTTCAATAATAATGGCGTCAACTTATAATTCATATAAAGCCTATACACTTGAACGGGAAGCGCCAATTGCGCGGGGATGGGGCGTACGCAACAGGAGCTCAATGATCCGTGTACCATATGCCTCAAATCCGTCAGCTACAAGACTTGAGTTGAGGAGCCCGGATCCCTCAGGGAATGTCTATCTTCAAATGGCCGTATTTATTGCAATGGGCCTCCAGGGTATCAGGGAAAAGATTGAACCCGGTGAACCGGATGTGGGCAGTGTATATAAAAAAATTAATCAATTGCAGATTACGAATATCGACCTCCTCCCCAGAAGCATGTATGAGGCGCTTGCGGAGGCGGAAAAAAGTTCCTTTCTATTAAATCTTCTTGGAGATAGATTATTCAATAGTTATCTTTCACTTAAAATAAAAGAATGGGAAACCTTCAGAACATCAGTAACTACTCTTGAGCATGCCGCATACCTGGCAATTTAAAGAGTAAACAGGATGATGGATAAAATAAAAACCGGAGTAAAAGATATGAAAATAAAATACACACCTGAACTGTTTCTTGCGATTTCTGAAGAATGGAACAACATTCTGAAATCAGGCAGGGATATTGAAGATATCAGAATTGACCTGCTGCATCATATAAACCACAGGCAATTCTTTACATATTCCGAGAAAGACAAAGAGATACACGATCTCGATCTTGTTATTATCCGTGACTGTGCCCGGGCCTGGAGAGGCATACTTCATCCCCGCAGTGAAAATCTTGCCGGGTTCAGTGTATTAAAAGAGCTTATTAATGCTGCGAATGGAAAACCGGATCCTGCGCTTTCTGAGGACTTCTGGGGCGAGGTATACCATCTTGTAACAGGCATTGAAGGCAAATTCCGTCTTCATGAAAAGACCGAATTTATATTTGCTGATACAACTAATCTGAAAGGCCGGGATGCGGCGGAGGTACGCTCAAACGAACTTGATATGATTCATGAATATCTTGAAAAAAAAATGTTAAAATTCAGATCCGGCCTTGATGAAGAGATAATAGAGAAAAGAAAAGAAAACACAAATAAAATTCTCTCTTTTACCGGTGCTGATGAATCCAACTGGAATAACTGGCACTGGCAGCTGCAGCACATAGCAAGAGATGAAAAAACTCTCAGCGGATATGCAGACCTTTCAAATGAAGAAGTCGAACATATTAAAAAAGCTAACGAATTAGGAATTCCTTTCGGAGTAACTCCTTATTATGCATCATTATTTTTCGAACCGGGTTACGGAGAGGATAGATCTGTCAGAGCGCAGGTCCTTTTTCCGCAAAGCTATATAAACTCCTTTCAGGGGAGCGGTCGTGATGATTTCATTAATGATTTCATGCTTGAACATGACACATCTCCCATAAATCTTATAACAAGGCGTTATCCGGGAATTGTTATTCTTAAACCGTATAACTCATGCCCGCAAATATGCGTTTACTGCCAGAGAAACTGGGAGATAAAGGGCCCCCTGGAAGATGGAGCCATGGCTGACGACAAAGATTTAAATGCGGCAATAGAATGGATCGATAAGCATAAATCTATAACAGAAGTTCTCATTACAGGGGGAGACCCCTTTGTAATGTCTGATGCGCGGATTAAAGAATTACTTAAAAACCTTTCACGTATCGGACATGTGGAGCGAATCAGGTTCGGCTCAAGGACACCGGTGACTCTCCCTATGAGATTTACCGATGAGCTTTGTGATATTCTCGGTTCATACAGGGTGCCGGGCAAAAAAGAGATTGCTCTGATGACTCATATTCAGCACCCCTACGAAGTAACTCCCGATTTCGTTAAAGCAATAGAGAAAATTAAAAACAGAGGTATATCCGTATATAACCAGATGGTTTTCACTTTTTTTATCTCACGCCGTTTTGAAGCAGTGCGGCTGCGCAACTTAATCAGGCTCTGCGGGGTTGACCCTTACTACTCTTTCTATCCCAAAGGAAAGCTAGAAACAGCCGATTACCGCGTACCTATAGCCCGCCTCCTTCAGGAACAGAAAGAGGAATCCAGGCTGATGCCGGGCCTCTCGAGAACAGATGAGCCTGTGTACAATGTACCGGGTCTTGGGAAAAATAATCTTAACGCATGGCAGCACCGGGATTTTATCTCAATTAAAAAAGATGGATCACGGGTATATGAATTCCACCCATGGGAGAAAAAAATCGCAGATCAGAAAACCTATGTAGGAACTGACGTACCTGTTCTTGACTACCTGAAAAGGCTTGAGTCAATCGGCGAATCTGCATCAGACTACGAAACTATCTGGTATTACTTCTAACCTGAAAAACAACTGATCTAAAATATTCCAGGGCTCTTTCTATCGGGCCCTGGAATTAAATTCTGCTTTATCGCGGAATCCTGATTATAAATTTATTAAAAAACGGTACAATAAAATGACAATTATTTCATGGAGTGACAAGTTCAGCATAGGAGTGGAGATGATTGATGAGCAGCATAAAAAACTTTTTCTCCTTGTAAATGACCTGCATAATTACATAAATAACGGAACAGATAAAGATAAAATTGCTTCAGCACTCAGCAGCCTCATAGATTATACCGGGTATCATTTTCAGGAGGAAGAGGATTACATGTTTAATGTCTCATACCCGCGATTTGAGCAGCATAAAGCTTTACACGACAACCTTAAGGAGCAGGTCCAGAACTTTAAACTTGAATTTGCCGAAGGCAGAGCAAATACAGAAGAATTCCTTGATTTTCTTTACCAGTGGCTGACTAAGCATATAATGGAACAGGATAAAAAAATCGGTAAATTTATGGAACTGGCTGTTCTCAGGCCGATAATGCAGGAATAGTCTCCGCATATTCCTGCATTAATACCATTATTATTGTGCCGATTTATACTTCATCACCATTCCTGAAAAGCCTGTAATCAATACCGTATTTAGCCATTTTATAACCGAGAATCCTTTTTGTTGTACCAAGCTCCATTGCCGAACGGGAGATATTACCTTTCGATACCTTCATGCTGTCGATAATAATCTCTCTCTCAAACTGTTCAGTCCGCTCTTCGAGAGTCCCTATGCTCCCGATGTTCCCTGCTTTCTGAAGCGAAGGGGGCAGATGAAAACTGCGTATTGTATCCTCTATGCAAAGAATAACACTTCTCTCTATGCAGTTTTCAAGTTCTCTCACATTTCCGGGCCAGTGATAGCTCACAAGAAGATCAATGGCATCAGTGCTGATCCTCTTAATATCTTTACCCATTCTTGAAGCATAAAACTCAAGAAAATGATCTGCCAAAAGCATAATATCAGCCTTACGTTCTCTGAGTGGAGGGGAAAGAAGAGGGAATACATTAAGCCTGTAGAAAAGGTCGCTCCTGAAACTGCCCTCGGAAATTCTTTTCTCAAGATCATGATGTGTTGCTGCAATTACCCTTACATCAATCGGTATTGTTTCACTACCCCCGATCCTTTCGATAGTTCTGTTCTGAAGCACCCGAAGCAGATGCACCTGGAGATGAAGATCCAGATCCCCTATTTCATCTATAAAAATTGTCCCACCTTCAGCCATTTCAAAACGCCCTTTACGGGTTTTATCCGCACCTGTAAAAGCACCCTTTTCATAACCGAACAGTTCCGATTCAATAAGCGTCTTGGGAAGAGAAGCAATATTAACTTTTACATATGGCCGTCCTGCCCTTTTACTGTTTTCGTAAATAGCATCTGCAATAAGCTCTTTCCCTGTTCCACTCTCTCCGGAAATCAGAACTGTAGAATCAGTGCCGGCAACAAGGAGGATTTTCTCATACAGATCCCGTATTTCGCGGGACTTCCCTATTATTTTTACCGGCAGGTTGCCGGCTTCAACCTTCCGGCGTAGTTCTTCATTTTCAAGTTTCAACCGTTTTTCCCGTGCAAGGATCTCCATCCTGCTGTTTACAGCCTGAGATATCATGATTGAAATAGTGGTGAGCATGTGAAACTCCTCTGCCACATCACGGCCGGAATTATTAATAATATCAACCGATATAGCTCCGATAACATTATTATCAATAATTATAGGTATACAGATAAAAGATATTCTATGAGTAAATATATTTCTGTTAGCACCCGTGCGGTTGAGAAATCGCGGTTCATTCCTTATGTCAGGTATTACTATAGGTGTTCCGGTCTGCACAACAGTTCCGATTATACCCTCTCCCGGGCGGTAAACACCCCGTTCAACCTCCTCTCCGGTATAGCCATAATGTATATCAACAGATATCTCATCCGCGTCTTTATGATAGATACTGATCATGCCACGCTCAATACTGTAGTATGAAACAATAATATTAAAGACATTATTCAGCAGCACATTAATATCCTTGTTACTGCTGATGAATTCTCTTCCAATTGCTTCGAGTAGACCGCTTTCCCTGTTTCCGCTGTAATCCATTTAAATATCCTCGTCTGTCTTAATGAACTACTTCGCGGTTTTTATACCTAATATTTTTTTTAAAGAGAGCTTACTTTGAGAAGAATTTAACATTTTTGTAATTTTAGGGAGGGCCGGGAAGCCCCCCCTTTTAAAATCTATTAAAATAGTATACAATTCTCAGCCTATAGCTTCATTACCCTCCTCTTCAGTTCTTATTCTGATACATCTCTCCAGATTTGTTACAAATATCTTTCCATCACCAATTACTCCGGTTTTGGCGCCTTTAATAATTGCTTTAATTGTTGTTTCAACAAAATCATCATTAACTGCTATTTCAAGCCTTACCTTTTTCAGAAGATTAACCTCCATATCAACACCCCTGTAGGTTTCATGGTAACCTCCCTGCTGCCCGCACCCTAGAGAGTTTGTTATTGACATCTTCTTCACGTCAGCTTCAAATAGTGCCTGTTTTACATCATTAAGTTTTTCCGGTTTAATATATGCTGTTATAAGTTTCATTATAATCCTCCTTCACTTACTGGTTGGTGAAGATCTGGAAACCATGGTAAGCTTCCATACCGTGTTCATCTATATCAAGTCCTCTCAGCTCCTCTTCCTTACTTACCCTGATTCCTATAACAACATCTATCAGTTTAAAAAGAATAAGGCCTATCCCGAATGCCCAGATAAAAGCGGCTCCTGCACCGATTAACTGGCTGATAAGCTGGTTTACTCCGCCGCCGTAAAAAAGCCCTGTACTTACGTTTGCTTTCCCCAGGACCTTCTCTGCATTGAAAAGCCCGCATGCCAGTGTCCCCCATAATCCGCAGACCCCATGAACACTCACTGCGCCGACCGGATCATCAATTTTAAGAAATTTATCGATGAGTATAACACTGAATACAACCAGAACACCCGAAACTGTACCTATTGCAAGGGCACCGCCCGGAGTGACAGTATAACAGCCCGCAGTAATACCAACAAGCCCTGCAAGTGCCCCGTTTAATGCCATTGAAGCATCCGGCTTCTTAAAGAGAACCCATGCTGTACCCATTGCGCAAATTGCTCCTGCAACTGCTGAAAGATTTGTTGTCATTGCTACACGTCCGATCTCTCCATTTCCTATTGTTGTTGAGCCGGGATTGAAGCCGAACCACCCCATCCAGAGAATAAAGACACCCAGTGCCGCAAGTGTTATATTGTGCCCTGGAATAGCTTTAGGTGTTCCATCAGGAGCGTATTTACCAAGCCTTGGTCCGACAACTATTGCTCCGGCAAGAGCAAGCCATCCCCCGATTGAATGAACCACAGTTGATCCCGCAAAATCCACAAAAGCCCCGGTTGATAGATTCTGCAGCCATCCGGTTCCTTCACTGCTGAACAATGAACCCCATGCCCACTTCCCGAAAACAGGATACACAAAAAGGCAAATCATCACACAGTATACAAGATAAGCTGAAAACTTTGTTCGCTCAGCCATTGCTCCTGAAACAATTGTTGCAGCTGTGGCCGCAAAAACGGTCTGGAATATCATGAATGTCCATCCCCATTCAGTTCCGTCACCTGCGCCGACAATACCTTTCATAAAGAAAAGGTCTGTTCCGATTATTCCGGTTTTACTCGCACCGAACATAAGGCCGAAACCCACAGTATAAAACGCAATTGAACCAATCGAAAAATCCATAAGATTTTTCATAAGAATATTTACCGAGTTTTTTGATCTGGTGAAACCTGTTTCAACCATTGCAAAACCTGCCTGCATCCAGAAAACAAGGATTGCCGCAACAAGTGTCCATACAATATTCAGATTAGCTGTAATTGCATCGAGATCCCCCTTTGATACTGCGGCAGCCGCTTCCTCAGCCATGAGTCCTTTTATCGATAAAAAGACTATAAATAGTAATGTGAGCAATCCTTTAAATGATCGCATATAAACCTCCATTGTTCTGTTATACGTAAATCTATATATGCATATAACGTGCCAGTTTTTCAGGGAGGGACCCTGGCATCTATAACGAGGGCTTTATTTAACCTGAGCTTAACAATTACCGGGTTTTACATAAGTTATGAGCGGATCATGAGGCTTTTATTATTTCAGGAAGGCTCTGAATTATGACGAAAAAAATAAAATCAGACTAATGAAGATACAATATTGTAATAATATGCCGCCGGATAAAACATATTTGTTCAATCCAGGCCTGAGCAATACAAATATTTATACTTGACATAGCATATAAACACCACTTAATTATTATCAAGTCCACATGAAGGAGAACCCGCATGCCTTTTTTTAAAAAAAAGATAGATCTATTGAAGAAGAACATGAATTCACTCCCCTCAAAAATAATGGAAATTGTGAAAAATATTTATGAAGGATATTATTTTGAAAAAGAGATCTATAACAGGCTGATAAATGCTGTTAAAGTTTTTATCGTTGCCACCAGAAAGTTTATTGCTGACGACTGTCTTACCAAGGCATCGGCAATAGCTTATGCGGCAGTTACATCGCTTATCCCCCTTCTCACGGTATTCTTAACTTTTTTCTCTATCTTTTCCGGAGTTGATAATAAAAAAGAGGATCTCTTCAGACAGATATCCCTGTTCATGGTGGAACACAGCATCAAGCTCAATATAGATCCTGTCTTTGAGGCTGTATCCGGACTTATTGATAATGCGGGTAAAATCGGTGGTATAGGTGCCATATTTGTACTTTTCACCGCAACAGCAACATTGCGATCACTTGAAAAATCTCTGAACCATATATGGAAAGTAAAACAGGGGCGGTCCCTTTTCCAGAAAATAATCTACTATTGGGCAGCCCTTACACTGGGTCCTGTAATGCTCATCACAGGTATGACCGTTGCAACTAAAGTGACAGATATATTCTCATCCGCCAACTTCAACGCCGCATTTGTTGAAGGTGAAACGATATGGCTCGTGGGGAGTAAAGGCACTATCAAACAAAGCTCTTCAAACAGGATACGTTTTACAAAAGAAGATATGGGTGACTTTGATTACGAAAATCAGAGAATATATTCCTATAAATTTTCTGACAATACATTTTCAGAGCATGATTTCCGGATTGATGATATTTCGCTTATGAAAGAAAACTTCACTGATATTCAGTTTATTGATGATAAAGGATGGATTATTTCAAACAATGGTATTATTCTCCGCACAAGAAACAAAGGTAAAAACTGGTTTATTTCCAAATGGGGAGACTTCAAATTTAATGACATACATATGCTGGATGAAAGAAGAGGATTCATAGCTGCTGACGGAGGCATACTTCTTGCTACTGACAACGGCGGAAGAGAGTGGAGTGTCATTGATACGAAAGACGTTACGATAAATTTTAAAACTGTTAAATTTTTTGAGAATAAAGGTATTGCAACCGGTACAAAAGGGAGGATATATGTCACGGAAGATTCAGGACTGAACTGGAATCTCGTAACCATAGAAGAATCCAAAAGAAAAAATAAACATGCGGATCTCAACTCTGTTGAATATATAGACAAAAATGAGATCTGGATTGCAGGTAATGACGGAGTTCTTCTGCATAGTACAGACGGCGGTCTGACATGGAAACAGAACAGATTTAAAGAGTACAACTATTATTCTGTGATATTTATAAATAAGGATGAAGGATTCATAGGCGGGGAGAACGGGACGTATATCCAGACAACAAACGGGGGGAGAACATGGAAAAGCGACTCACTGCCCGCATTCAAAATCAACAGATTAATGTACTCCGGCAGCACCCTCTGGGCCATAGGTAACGGGGGCACAATTCAGAAGTCTGATAATAAAGGAAAATCCTGGAGCGGCAAATCGGGTAAGAGTATTATAGCCATGATTATCAATTTTCTTGCCCCTTTCATTTTCATCTGGCTTCTATTTCTTTTCGCTTATGCAACTACTCCGAATACCAAGGTTCCTTTTAAATACGCATCAATTGGTGCGGCCTTCACAGGTGCGGTATGGGTTATGTTTATCCTGATTTTTATCGTATATGTGAAAGCATTTGCCACCGGTACTTTTGCCATATATGGAGCCCTGGCATCAATACCGATATTCCTCCTTATGATATACGCTTCATGCCTTATTATCCTCTATGGAGCGGAGGTATCATACACACTTATGCACCCGCAGACCTATACGAATTTAAAAAATACATTTGAAGAAGATAGAAAAGTAAATATTTTTTACGGCATAGCAGCTCTTAACTATATATACACAAATTTTGAGGCCGGGAAGGGGGGTACATCTTACTCGGATCTTCTTAAAAGATTGGGGCACAACTCAGTTGACCTCGATTATTTTATCAAGCTGTTTATCGAAAACGATATTCTTATAAGAGACCAGAAGGGACCATTGATGCCTGCAAAATCCTCTTCAAACATTAAACTGCAGGATCTTTTTAATCTGGTTAATGAAGCTCAGGTTACAATCCCCGGTCCATTCAGGAAAATTGTTGCAAAAGGAAATCTTGGGACTATTATAGAAAAGCTCAATACCGGAAGAAACAAGGTTCTTGAAAACCTTTCACTGAAGGACATAAAAATATTCTAATCAGTTGGCATAGTAACCGAATATAAAGGGGATCATTATAAACTCCCCCTTTATATCATCGGGGACTTTCCCGAAACTTCTGGACATCCTTATGGCATCCATGCATGAGTCATCAAGCGGCTGATTCCCCATGGAATCGACCAGTTCCACCCGGACTATATCCCCCTCCCTGTTCATGATAAAACAGATTTTTACCTTCTGATTAGGGATTGCCATAATTCTCATGCTCCCAGGTGCAAATCCGCCAAGGGCAGCATTGGCAAGAAGCGGCGGATACCAGTTTGAAGCTATCCTGTCTTTCATACTTTTAAAATAAGTGAAGTTTTTAAATTTGGCGGTATTGAAAGAGAACATTCCGCTGTTGGAATAGAAGATAGCATTTTTCATAGTGATGCTGTTTTTGTCAGGGATAGCCATATTAGCAGCATTACCATTGTTTCCGGAACCGCCGCTGCTGCCTGTTCCCGTAGTACCATACTTTACAGTGACATCACCATTCTCTGAAGATTTTATCTTCTCCCCGGAGCCGGAAGTTGCCACACGGCCATCTCCCCCGCCTGCCCCGCTCTTCATTTTAAACTCCAGGGAGTTATTCAGCCACCTGTCCCCCTGCTCTTTGGTTATATAACCCTTTGCAGAGGAATCCCTGTCAGAAAGAAGAGTGCTATTCTTTATATCACGGATGTCATCCTGGTTTATATTGACAATAATGTCCCTTCCGCCAATGGTTTTTTTATTCTTCGAAGGATTATTGAAAATCCTGAATATCCCATCAGAATCCGGAAGTATAAAAGCAGTGATCAATACCGCATGCAGAAAAAACGATATCAATACAAAGAGGGAAAGGTTTATGCTGTATCTGTCTCTCACGTAATTTATTCCAGTATTTCTGCTAAATATACTCAGTTATTCATTCCCACTGCATTCCGCGTCAACAGGCTCATCAATTAATCCGTTGCGGGGCTTTGCATTTTTTAATAAATTCCCGAATTCCTTTCTTTGCCCCCTCCGGGGGTGCGGGAGGAATCGATGTAGAGGTGCGGGAATCGGCTAATAATTTATTTATTAAGACACATCATTTTAAAAATGTTACTTTCAAAAATGTCAAGCCGTTACAATAAAAAAAAGCAATCCTGCTTTTACACAAAATTGCCTTTTTCTGTGAATTAAAATTATTGTATAAAGAGGATTATTTATTTGCCTCTTCCTCAAGAAGTTTCTTTCTCTCTTCTATAATCTTGTCAGCTTCTCTTCCGGAAATCGGATCATAATGAGAGAATTCCATTTCAAAAGTGGCCTTGCCGCTTGTCATCGCACGGAGGTCTGTACTGTATCTAAGCATTTCCGCTTCAGGAACAGTTGCCCTGACAACCTGGATTCCGCTTGAACCTTCATCACTATCCATACCAAGAACACGCCCTCTTCTGCTTGTGATATCGCTCATAATATCACCCATGAATTCTTTATCCGCAAAAATTCTGACATTCATAATAGGCTCAAGCAGCTGCGGGCCGGCCGCTTCCATGGCGTTTTTAAATGCGTTTCTTGCGGCAATCTTAAATGCCATCTCTGAAGAGTCAACATCATGATATGAACCATAGAACAGTTCCACCCATACGTCAACAACAGGAAACTTGGCGAGAACGCCCTCATCAAGCCCCTCCCTTAAACCCTTCTCAACACCGGGGATATACTGCTTTGGAACAACACCGCCGACAATGCTGTCAACGAATTCAAAACCTTTCCCTCTTTCAAGAGGTTTGACACGGATATGAACTTCACCATACTGGCCATGACCGCCTGACTGTTTTTTATGTTTATACTGGGCTTCTGCTTTCTTTGTAATAGTCTCCCTGTATGCTACCCTTGGAATACGTGTTACAACATCAAGCTTCAGTTTTTCTTTCAGATTATTCAGGATCAGATTCAGCTGCATATCACCCATACCGGAAAGAACAGTTTCGCCGGTAGACGGGGTGAAACCATATTTTATTGTAGGATTCTCCTCAGCAGCCTTGTTCAGAAACTGCCCGATTTTATCCTCCTCACCGCGTTTTGCAGCTTCAATAGCAAAAGAGAAAACCGGCTGTGGAAGCTTTATTATTGGAAGGACAACCGGAGCTTTAGGATCCGTTATTGTATCCAGTGTTACAGTTCTATCAAGTTTGACAAGTACACCAATATCCCCTGCACATATCTTCGGCATTTCATTCTGCTTGTTCCCTATCATTGCACAAAGCTTTGTAGCACGTTCTTTTGTGTTCTTTGTTGCATTCAGCAGCTCTGTTTCAGGATTAAGCTGACCGGAGATTACTTTAACGTAGTTAAATCTCCCGGCATACTGGTCAATGGCAGTTTTCCAGACAACCGCTGCCATTGTACCGGAATCACCAAGTTTAACTTCAATCTCTTTTTCCGGATGAACCTGGTCACAGCCTTTATAAACTTTTCCTGTCTCAGGGGCAGGAGCAAAATTCTTTATTGTTCTTATAAGATTTTTAATACCTATCACTTTCTGTGATGAACCGCAGATTACCGGGATCAGTTTAGCAGCCTTCAGCTGAATTTTAAGACCGCCTCTAATCTCATCCACCGTAAGCTCTTCACCGCCTAAGAACTTTTCGATAAGCTCATCAGTTGATTCAGCAGCAAGTTCAGCAAGTGCTGTTTTTTCAAGTTCCATCAGTTCTTTATGCTCTGCGGGGATCTCTAAAACAGTGACATCCTTGCCGTCACCCTTTGGAGTGTACAGCTTCATTTCAATTGTATCCATGACACCCTTAAAAGTCTCCCCTTCTCCATCCGGTACACAAAGTGAAGCAACACTGCCGCCAAGCGAACTCTTTATATTTTCAATTACATTCTCGTAACTGGCTCTCTCTTTCTCCATCTTATTTACAAAGATAATGCGGGGGATATTATTCTCAGAAAGATATCTCCATGCTTTCTCTGTTTCTATTTGAACACCGTCAACCGAGTCAACAACGAGTATTGCTGTTTCGCAGGCCTGAAGAGCGGCCCTTGTTTCACCGACGAAATCTGCGGTTCCCGGAGTGTCTATAATATTTATCTTAACATCTTCGAACTCAACAAAGCCCATTGAGCTTTTAATTGATATTTTCTTTGATTTTTCATCATCATCAAAATCTGATACAAGAGTCCCGCTGTCAGCGCTCCCCATTTTGTCGATCTTTCCCCCGACAAACAACATGGCCTCCAGCAGTGTTGATTTTCCTGTTCCTCCATGTCCGATTATAGCAACATTCCTGATCTGGTCAGCCTTATACTCCTTTAACATTTAAGAACCTCCTGAAAATATCTTCCGAATAATATGATTGATTCAATCTATCCGCAGCGCATAAATACTGTAACAGGACACAGGGAAACACCGCCTGTGATGCATTATGAAAACTAATAATACCGTCTTCCTGTTGTCGTTATTCAGAAATTAACCCCTGCTGATGCCGGAGTTTTTCTGTGAAAAGATTGACAATATGTTTGCAGAAAATATATATGACCTTCTTTTTTGTAAAGCCTTTTATTTAGGATGGGGAAAGTATACTCAAATATTTAACCCCCGGAAGAACGTCTACTTACGCCTCTCCCCCTTCAGAGCGCCTTCTTAAAAATGAAATCACTATAATTACGGATATAAACAGCGAGGCTATATACAGAATAACATCCCCCGCTTTCTCATAAACTGTTGCACGGTTTAATGAAACATCTATATCACCGGAAAATGAGCCCTTTTTCAATATAGGCATGGATGCAGTAACCCTTCCTGCAGGATCAATAATGGCACTTGCCCCGGTATTCCCTGCTCTTATCAGCCAGAGGCCGTTTTCCACTGCCCTGAAAATTGAGGCTGAGAAATGCTGAAAATGTCCGTTATAAGTATCTGTCCAGCCGTCATTAGTTATATTTATCAGAAAATCAGCTCCCATCCTTTTATAATCACGGCAGAGCCTGAAGAAGATACCCTCATAACATATAAGAGCGCCAAAATCAAATCCATCCAGAGTAAAGAGCTCCGGCCTCTTCCCCGGCACAAAATCCGATCCCCCCATACTTGCTGCAAGCTGCTTTACCGGTGTGAGCCATTTTTCATACGGAAACCATTCGCCGAAAGGGACAAGATTAATTTTAGCGTAGGTCTGGGCGATACTCCCGTTACCATGTATCAGCACAGCGTTATTCTGCGGATAAAGCCTGAGCCTTCCGCCATCAGACTTCAGCGTCACACCGATCTCACCGGTTAGAACCGGTACACCGATCTCTCTGACAAAATCCAGAAGCTGCCTGTCGAAAAGATCATCTTCGTTGTTCGCAGCCCTGAAGGATAAAGTTTCCAGCGTGGCTGACTCCGACCATATTACAAAATCAGGATTTGACGGAAGTGCTTCGCGTGTATACTTCATAAGTTCAGATAAGTAACTGTACCTGTTCCCTGTCCAGTTATCCCATGGAGAAATACATGTCTGCACAACAGAGAACCTCATCCCCTTATTTGTTCCTCCGGCAAAAGTGGAGATCCTGTAAAAACCGGCAGCAGTAATCAGAAAAAATACTATAACAACAGCGGCAAGAGCTTTCCCGCTCCTCCCGTTAAATAATTCCCGCAAACGGATCCCACCCTCGAGTAAAAACTTCAGCCGTACTGCAAATACATAGTTAAACATAATCATTATAAAATTTATACCGAGTATACCGGTAACTGAAGCAGCCTGAATAAACGGTGTGAAAGGGTACTGCGAATAACCTATATACGTCCAGGGGAATGCGAGAAACCCGGTTGCCTGTACAAAATCACCGATAATCCATATTGAAGGATATATAAGAAAATCTACAGCAGGAAATCTGCGCGACAGCATCTCAGCGAAAACTATTTTTAAAACAAAAAATGCCGTAAGACTGGGGATAAGGAAAAAAAGAATTACCGCATATCCGCCCGGTACTTTTGCACCAAAATTACCTATCCATCCGTATGCAAGAAAATTACCTGCAAGTCCGGCAATAAAAGAATAGAAGAAAACATCCCTCATACTTCTTCCGCTATTGAACATAAAAAGAGGTACAAGTGAAAACCACGCAAAAAACGGGAAAAACTTCAGCAGTATAAAATCATAACTCGGAAACGAAAGAAACATCATTATTGCGGTAAGGAGATAGTAATGATTCATAAAAATAAGTTTTAATTTCTGCATTTTATAACCTGTATTATTTCATATCCAGAATTTTATCTTTCTGTTCAATTCACTCTTTTTATCGGCACATGCCCTGAATCCCTCGGTTATTATCCTGTAGGCATCTGTAAAATCAAGTGTGCCCGTATTCAGAAGATCCGGCTCAATAAGAACCGTGGGTCTGTAATGTTTCAGCATGCTGACTGTATTGGCATATCCCATAATATCAATACTCTGGCTTAAAACTTCAAATATACTCGGGTATACGGTTTTCCCGTTTCTTGCGGAAATCCACTGTTCAAGATTTTTCATCCAGCCGCTCTGTTTCTTTTCAACTGGAATTGTCACACCTTTCCGGTCATCAATTTCAGGAAGTTCTTCGGAGAAAGCATTGATCCCGATTTTTTCCGCTCCTGACTGAACATACCTTTTTACACGTGAAGTTTTGATCCCGGGATGAAGATTTACAGCTATTATAAAACCCGCACCTGAACGCTTCACTACATCAACCGGGAGAGGATTAGCCACACCTCCATCTACAAGAAATGTATCGTTATAGGCAACCGGGACAAATACACCAGGTATGGATACACTTGCACGCAGAGCTTCAAGAACATTCCCCTTACGGAAAACAATCCCCTTCCCTGAATAAAAGTCAGTGGCGACAATTGCAAGCGGTATATTAAAGTCTTCAATTCTCGCGTCAGCGGGGATATAACGCTTCATGAATTCAGTAAAATCATTCCCTTTTAAAAGACCGGATCTTGGCATGGTAAGATCAAACATAGAGAGAAGCTCTTTTTTAGTAAACGAAAGCATATCATGCCTGAATGTTTCGAGTTTGCCGCAGCAGTAAACAGCACCAACTACTGCACCTATGCTTGAACCGGCAATTATATCAACAGGTATACCAAGCCCGGCAAGGTACTCGAATACAGCAATATGAGAAAGCCCCTTTGCTCCTCCGCTGCCAAGTGCCAACCCCACTTTGCCGTTTCTGAATATACTTAACGGATTTTTCATATAACCTCCGGCGGATAATACAGAAACTTAAAGAACTGCCCGTATTGAGGGACAATAGATCATTCATGTACACTTTTTATGCGCGGTCAAATTATTTTCGGTTTAATTTAAATTTATTATTAAAATATGTTGACACATACCCCTCATTTCTTTAGGTTGCTTTCAGATCGCGCGGTGGAGCAGCTGGCAGCTCGTTGGGCTCATAACCCAAAGGTCACAGGTTCAAATCCTGTCCGCGCTAATAAAAATATGGCGGAGTAGCTCAGTAGGTTAGAGCACACGGCTCATATCCGTGGTGTGGGGGGTTCGAGTCCCTCCTCCGCTAAGAAGCAAAAAGAGCAATTTATCAATTGCTCTTTTTTTTATCAATCAGTCCCCCGCTCTATCAGTAATTTTTTAAAAAAATGATTGCGCCTTCAATTTTCATACAATAATATGCATACAACTAAATAATTATTTTAAAGATCCGGAGGTCTAAAAAAGTGATACGTTCAATCGTGAGAATAATTTCACTATTAATATTCTGCGCATTAATATTTTCATGCGGCGCTGACACAAAAGAGATGCTCAAAAACCAGATGCTTGACACAGCAATAAACACTGCAAAAGATTCGGCTACCGACTCATCTTCTAAAAGTTCAAATAAAGGGGGATTTTTCGGTAGAGGTTCAGGAGATGCGCACTTTTTTGAAGATGATTATATACTGATTGCCACAGAGGCCTATAAGCGGGGATGGATTAAAGTTCGTGTAGCAAAAGTAGTAACCCCTGCAAGCAAAGCGACCAAAAATGAAGGCAAGTTCATGTACGTTTCTGATGGTGAAGAGGCATGGACAAAGTACTTTTATTCAACCCGGATTGCAACCAGTGCAGACCTTAAAATCGGTAAAATTATTTTTGCATGTGAAGCACACAGTAATGACAGTGGGGTATATTTAGGGCCTGAAGAAAAATCTGAGACTTATGATTCCTGGTTCATGTCAAAAATAACCGATATGTCTGACAGGCATAAAGGCTATGTAACAGTGGCGGGCAATTACAAAGTAAGTGTTGACGCACTCAGGGTTTCCGTTAAATAAGCATTATTATAACTAAATAAAAAAAGGCTGCAGATACGCAGCCTTTTTTTATTGCATATAGAAACAGTTTATTTGTATAGCCCGTCAATCTCCTTTTTAAACTTATCCATTACGATCCTGCGCTTAACTTTAAGAGTAGGAGTCAGTTCGCCGGAGACTTCAGTAAATTTATAATCCACAACATAGTACTTTTTAATCTGCTCGTAAGATTCAAGCTCCTTATTAACAGCCTGAACCTCCTGCTCAATCAGTTTTTTGAACTCCTCATTTTCAACGAAGTCCGTACCGACTTTTATACATACGGGGACAGAGGCTAAATTATGATCATACTCAACTGCTGATTTATCAAAGGGTATCCCCTTCTCTTCAAAATACTCAATGCATGCATCAAAATTCGGAACTACTATTGCTGACACATATTTCCGCTCACTCCCGATTGGAACAACCATCTCAATAAACCTGCTGAGAGAAAAGAGGCTTTCAATTCTTTGAGACGGTACATTCTTGCCTGTGTCAAGAACCATGAGTCCCTTTTTACGATCTACTATCCTGATATAATTATCCGCAAGAACTTCAACGATGTCTCCGCTTTTATAATACCCATCCTCTGTAAAAGCATCTTTTGTTGCTTTAGGATTGTTCCAGTACCCGCTGAAGAGACAATCACCTTTAATCAGAAGCTCACCGTCTTCATCGACTTTAAGCTGAATGGCAGTTGTTGAACATTTTCCGATAGAACCGGGGAGTATTTTATTAAGCCTGTTTACAGTCACCTCATTCCAGGTTTCTGTTGCGCCATATCCTTCTGTTATTTTAATACCCATTGCAAGGAATGTCTTGCAGAGATCTGCATTGAGACTCCCGGCTGCGGAGAAGGCAAACCTGAACCTTCCACCAAAGGCCTCTCTCACCTTGCTGAAAATTATCTTATCAAACAGTTTAAATTTAAATTTAAGCCAGGGATTAACTCCCGCGGTAAGGTCGATCCCCTCTGTCATATCGATGAAACCGTCTTTATCAGCCCTCTGCTCAACAACTTCAATACCTGTTTTAATTGCTGCGTCAAAAATTTTCTTTTTGAGCGGCGACTTCGCGGCCTGGTCCCTCATTGCCATATAAACTCTTTCGTAAATCCTCGGTACGGACATAAACATAGTGGGTTTAAAAAGCTTCAGGTCTTCTACAAGTGTCTTCGGAGAGGAATAGGCATTCGGAACAACCGCAAGCATAGAAGCGCCATGCCCGCACTCCCTTTCGTAGGTATGCGACATCGGAAGGAAAGACAGGAAAAGGTCTCCCTGTTCTGCACTTGCATAATTAACAACAGTACAGTCCCTGCTTACAGCAGCTGCCCAGCTGAAGTGGGTGTGCACCGCACCTTTCGGATTGCCCGTTGTTCCGGACGTATATACTATGGTCATGTAGTCTTTAAAGTCTACAGATCTCCATCTATCCTCAAACGCCATTCTGTCCTTTGCATGGAAAGCAACACCAAGTTCTCTTACGCGTGAAAAATCTGTAACACGCTTATCTTTGTCATCATAATTATCCTTCATGACAATTATCTGCTTAACTTTAATTTTTTTGTTAGAAGGTTTGCATACGTTTTTTACCTTTTCAAGGATCTCAGGACCTTCAACAAAAATCGCTGTTGTCCCTGAATCCTCAAGTATAAACTCAAGCTCCTTTTCAGAAAGGGTGGGATAGATACATACAGTAATTCCACCAGCACAGAGTATTGAATAATCACTCCACATCCACTGTGGCGCAGTGTTACACATCACAGCAGCCCTGTCCCCTTTTTTAAAACCGGTGCTCATAAGGCCGCAGGAAAGCTCTTTTACTGTTCTGTATACTTCAGAATACGTCAGCTTCTGCACTTCCCCTTTATCATCCTTAAACAACTGGCAGGTATGATCACCGAACTTTGTGGCGTTCCTGTGCATCAATGCCGGCGCAGTCAACTGCTCAATATACCATTTTCTATCTGTCATAAAAAATGACCTCCGGGAATATTATATATTTATTTTTTTTAAATCCGGGATTAAATCCAGTATCTCCTGAACTCCCCTGCAACTGTTTCAGGTTTCATGGTAGACATAGGTTCATTATGAAGCATCTTCATATAATTGATTTCGCACGTATCAAGTGGGGGCACAGTTGTCCTTGGACAGAGTCTCATGTGCGGGATAAAGTGCGTGTTGCCCAGAAGAAAGAAAAGGGACATGTTGTAGCTTATTATTCTTTTACTCCGTATAAACTTAATGCTTCTGCAGATGCCGCTCACAAGCTCATCAAGTCTGGCTCCAGCGAGATCCCGGGGTTCAAAATAATTATGCGAAACAGCCATAACATCAAAGACCCCTTCCGGCGCAAAAGCAAGCATCCATGAGAAATACTCCTCTTTTGAAAGGAACCTCTCGTTCAGCCTCTGCTCCTCAGAAACAAGTCTGAAAAAAAGATCACTCCCTTTTACAGCAATATTTTTCACAACATCAGAATAGTAATTCGTAGGAATAGATGAAGCTGTTATCTGCAGATGCGGGTGCAGAATAGAACTCCCCGCATCAGGGAGATAGTTCCAGTTAATAGACTGATAAACAGCTTCAGGCTGACCGCTGCTTACATCAGCAAGAAATTCAATACAGCAGGAAATTGCATCTTTAATAATTATATCAGTCAGTTCATCAACAGGCACAAAATGCTTCTCTGTCATTACAGTGACAGCTCCATTTTCATCATACGGAAAAGCATTGGGGAAACATATTGCTTCGCCAACCCTGTATCTCTCGCTTCTGAATAGAGCAGGATTAAACTTTGGTGTTATTTTAGGTATATTCTCAGGGCAGAAGGGGCAGAATCCCGGATCTTTTTTTTTCAGATATTCATAATCAGGTTCAGGGAGCTCTCTCAGCGGGAAGAAAAGTATCCTGGAGTTTCTACCGGTAAGGGGATCTGTACGGACCTCACACTCCCGTCCCCCCTCTTCAAAACCTTTCAATGGATCAAGAAAAGTCGCTTTTTTCAAAACCTTTTCGAATTTCATCATCTCCTCCGGGTATAATAAAGAGAAATCAGACCGTCTGCAAGGTATGTTAACAGTATCAGAAAAAGAGAATATGTTTGCAAGAAATATTCGAAACAGTATACCTTTTTGTGAAATTTGTTCCGTAAAAGTTCCGAAAATTATATTGACTGTAATTTTTATTCTGAATCATTGAATTATAACAGTTAACGATTGAATTTGTATCTGGTACATGTCATTTCGAAGAAGCGACAGCGACTGAGCAGTTCGACAGGCTCACTGACCATT
>DAISJZ010000017.1:27337-40235 GCA_036821145.1 Spirochaetota bacterium | reverse complement strand
TTGCTGTATTGTCCCGGTTGAAATTCATATTTCACTCATAAAGCCAGCATGATACTTTATGGCCTGCCGAAATCTCTTTCAGAGGGGGATACTCCTCCCTGCATCTCGGCATTGCATTGGGACAGCGGGGATTGAAGTGGCACCCCTGCGGCGGATTTATGGGTGAAGGGACATCCCCCACTACGATCTTCTTTTCCCTCTTATTCCGCGGATTGATGTCCGGGAATGCCTCGAAGAGGGCCTTTGTGTAGGGGTGGAGCCTGTTCTCTATAAGTTCGGTCTTGGGAGCTTCCTCCACTATCCGTCCCAAGTACATCACTATTATCCTGTCGGAGATAAGTTCCACCACCGCAAGATCATGGGCAATAAACACATATGTAAACCCATACTGCTGCTGAAGATCCATCAGAAGATTAAGTATCTGCGCCTGTACAGAAACATCCAGGGCTGATACAGCTTCATCACATACTATGAATTCAGGACGGAGGGAAAGTGCCCGCGCTATGCCGATCCTCTGCCTCTGCCCGCCGGAGAACTGGTGCGGGTAACGGTTCCTGTATTTTCTGTCAAGGCCCACGACATCAAGAAGTGTATCAACCCTTTCGTCAAGATTGAACTCCTTAGCCAGCCCGTTCACCCTCATAGGCTGAGTCAGAAGATAGGAGATCTTTTTACGGGGATTAAGGGAGGAGAAGGGATCCTGAAATATCATCTGCATCCTTCTTCTGTAGGCCTTCATCTCCTTATCGGAAAGACTGCTTATATCTTTTCCGTCAAAGATAACTTCACCATCAGTCTTGCGGTGAAGATTCAGCAGGGTTTTCCCGAGGGTTGATTTACCGCACCCCGATTCTCCCACTATCCCCAGGGTTTCACCTTTATATACATCAAAAGATACTCCGTCAACAGCCTTCAGTATATGATGGCCGCTGCTCCTCATACCATCTTTCTTTATTTCAAAATGTTTTTTCAGATTTTTTACTTCTAATATTTTTTCCATTATCAGACCTTCAGTCAATTATCAGCCGAAATTTATTTCACCGGCGAAGTGACACCAGACAGCATGACCGTTACCGGACTCTTTAATATCAGGGAACTTCTCCCTGCAGATATCTTTAGCATATTTACACCTGTTTTCAAAGGGACACCCCTTCCCTATTTCGAGAAGACCGGGGACATTCCCTTCTATCGCTTCGAGCCTCCCTGCATGCCTGTACTTTTCATTGGAGGGCATGGAATTCAGAAGACCAACAGTATACGGGTGCATCGGATTTTCAAAGATATCGTAAACATCACCGGATTCAACCTTCCGGCCCGCGTACATAACAGCAACACGGTTCGCCATCTCGGCAACCACACCCATATCATGCGTTATCAGGAGTAGAGACATCTGTATCGATTTCTGCAGTTCACTCATGAGATCAAGTATCTGCGCCTGTATGGTAACATCAAGTGCCGTTGTAGGTTCATCAGCAATCATTAAACCCGGGTTAGGTGACGATAGCGCCATGGCAATCATCACCCTCTGCCTCATGCCGCCTGAAAGCTGGTGCGGATAGTCCTTAACTCTCTTTTCAGGAGCCGGGATTTTAACCATGTCCAGCATTTCTACAGCTTTTGCAAGAGCTGCCTTCTTATCCATTCCATAATGAGTTATGAATACCTCGGCAATCTGTTCACCAATCCTGAATACCGGATTCAGTGAAGTCATGGGTTCCTGGAATATCATGGAGATCCTGTCACCCCGGATCCCCTGCATCTCTTTTTCTGTCAGCTGAAGCAGATCTTTGCCGTCTAAAAGTATTTCACCGGATTCGATCCTCCCCGGGGGAGAGGGCACAAGCCTCATTATAGCTGACGCTGTTACAGATTTACCGCAGCCGGACTCACCGACAAGAGCAAGGGTTTCACCCTTATTTATCCATAGGTCCAGTTCACGCACAGCCGGAACAATACCCTTCTGTGTATAGAATGAAACGTTAAGACCTTTTATATCAAGAAACCTGCTGTTTTCCATAACCCCTCCTAATCCTTAAGCCTCGGGTCAAGGACGTCCCTGATCCCGTCACCTAAGAGGTTGAACCCGAGAACAACAAGCACTATCGCTATACCGGGGAAAGTTACTATCCACCAGGCATTGGAGACAAACTCGCGGGCTGAAGCAATCATAAGGCCCCATTCCGGCGTGGGCGGCTGTGCGCCGAGACCGAGAAAAGAAAGGGCAGCTGATTCGATTATAGCACTACCAACTCCAAGTGTTGCCTGTACAATTATCGGCGCAAGACAGTTGGGAAGAATTGACATAAACATAAGCTCAAGGTTTCCCACTCCGAGAGACCTCTCAGCTTCGACATATTCGGCCTCCTTTTCAGCAAGCACCGATGCCCTCATAATCCTTGTGTACTGAGGGAGACGCGCTATACCTATTGCAATCATTGCATTGAGCAGAGTAGGCCCGAGAAGCGCGACAATAACAATAGTAAGAAGTATATACGGGAATGCCAGCATGATATCTATTACTCGCATTGCTATCCTGTCAAACCATCCGCCGTAAAATCCCGAGATGAGCCCGACAAGTGAGCCGAACACAAGGGATATTGACACAGCAAAAAAACCGATAACAAGCGATATGCGGGAACCGTAGATAATTCTTGAAAGGATATCCCTGCCGAAATCATCTGTTCCAAGTATATAGGGCCAGGAAAAGTAAGTCATCTTTCTCAGATCAATATTCTGAAGATAGGGATCAAAAGGCGCGACAACAGGCGCGAATACAGCAAGAAATACAAAAAAAATAATTATGTAAAGTCCGAACATGGCGGACCTGTTTTTCTTAAGGAGAAGCCAGTTTTCATACCAGATCGATTCAGCGGCACGAGTCTCCGCATCACTACCGGCTTTAAATATCTTAATTGGATTCATTATGTGCTACCTTCAGGATTATTCTGTTCTTATTCTTGGATTTATTACTGAATAGAGGAGATCAACAAAAAGATTTATAACCACAAAGCATGTTGATATTACTATTATCCCCCCCTGCACGGCAGGAAAATCCCTTGATTCAATGGCGTGATAAAGCCACTTACCGATTCCGGGCCAGGCAAAAATTGTCTCAGTGAGTATCGCCCCGGCCAGAAGCATCCCGAACTGGAGGCCAATTACAGTAATTACAGGGAGGAGCGCGTTACGCAGCGCATACTTGAATATAACCTTTTTTTCGGACATCCCTGTTGCGCGGGCAGTCTTTATATAGTCCTGCTTCAGCACCTCAAGCATTGAGCTTCTTGTTATACGGGCAATAATCGCAAGGGGTATTGTCCCCAGTGTAACTGCCGGCAGGATCAGATGAGTCAGAGCGGAGCCCAGGACTTTCGGGTCTCCTGTTTTAAAGATATGTATTATTCCGTCAAGAACATAGAAATTTGTTATCGGAGTGAAATAATACCTTATATCCATCCTCCCCCCTGTCGGCAGGAGATTCAGGTTCACTGAAAATATTATTATAAGGACAAGGCCAAGCCAGAATACAGGCATAGAAACTCCGAACAGCGCCCCGAACATTGAGGCATAATCCCAGAATGAGTACCTCTTTGTTGCTGATATAACTCCCACAAATATCCCCAGAACCGAAGCAAGGATCATTGAAAATATTGCCAGTTCAATTGTGGCGGGGAAACGGGCTTTTATTTCATCAATAACACTCTGCCCTGTTTTGATCGATTTACCGAAATCAAGCTGAACAACTTTTTTCAGGTATATTACATACTGAACATGCATCGGCTTATCAAGCCCCAGTTCAGCGTTCATCTTTTCCACAGCCTCTTTGTTCGCCCTTTCACCAAGAATTACCCTTGCAGGCTCACCGGGAGAGAGTGCAAGCATGAAAAAAACAAGGGTTATAACCCCCAGCAATGTAGGGATAAGAAGCCCGAGCCTTTTGAAAATAAATCTGTACATATAAAACTCCGGAAGACTTTGTTTTGCTTTAAAATAATGAGCAGTTGTTTCATCCCCTGTCATTTCGAAGAAGCGGCAGCGACTGAGAAATCTCAATTACAGAATCAGTTTTAAACCAGAACTCTTTGCAATTATTAAATTATACAATTGAGATTTCTCACCCGAAAAACTAAAAAAGGGTTCGAAATGACATGATGCAAACCATACCGTTTGCAGTTTATGATAAAGTTTGTACCTAAAAAACAGCATCATCCCCGCTTCCGCAGGGATGATGATTAAATCAGCTGAATCTATTTCTGAATCCAGACATCTCTGAATTCACGTTTTGACATTGGAGAAAGTTTGAAATCCATTACGGACTTCTTCATAGGCTCAACAACAACTGAATGAGCAATAGGCACCCATGGCGCTTCCTCGTGGAATATAAGCTGCGCCTCTTTATAAAGTTTTATCCTCTTGTCTTTATCAACAGTCTCTTTGGCCTGTGTTATGAGAGAGTTAAACTTCTCATTTTTCCAGAACGCATAGTTCTGCGCAGGCTTGTTTGTTGACTGAATGGAAAGCAGAACATAGAGAAAGTTGTCAGGATCGCCATTATCACCTGTCCACCCTATAAGACACATATCGTGCTGCAGGTTATCAAGCTTGTCAAGATATGTACCCCACTCATAGGAAACGATGTTTGCCTTGATACCGACCTCTTTAAGCTGTGACTGCATAATCTCAGCAACTTTTTTCGCATTAGGATTATACGGCCTTGATACAGGCATTGCCCATAAAGTGGTTTCGAAGCCCTTTTCAAGTCCTGCTTTTTTCAGGAGCTCTTTAGCAAGCTTCGGATCGTATTTGTATTCTTTAACAGCATCATTATAGGACCACATTGTAGGCGGAAGAGGATTCTTTGCCGGCACACCGAGATTGCCGTAAACGGCTTTGATAATGTCAGCTTTATTTATCGCATGATTAACAGCCTGGCGCACCAGTTTGTTATCAAAAGGTTTCTTTGACTGGTTCATTGCCATGTAACCCACATTAAGGCCTGGCTGTTCAACTATTTTAAGGTTAGAATCAGCTTTTATATTTTCAATATCTTCAGGCGAAGGGAAGTCTATAATATCAACTTCACCTTTTTTAAGCGCAAGGTAACGTGCTGTAGGCTCCGGGATTACCTTGAGTATGAGCCTGTCAAGATATGCTTTTCTTCCCCAGTAGTTATCGTTTCTTTCAAGTATTATTGAATCATCCTTAATCCACTGGACAAATTTAAAAGGCCCTGTACCGCAGGCTGTGCTTTTAAAGTTTTCTTTCTCTTTTTCGGCAGTTGTCGGAGATACAATTGCAGCAAACTGCATCGCAAGATTTGCAAGGAATGGAGCTTCTTTTTTCTTCAGAAGAATCTTAACTTTATAATCATCCACCTTGACAACATCTTTTATGATATCGTCCATACCCATTGCGCTCCAGTATTTCCAGGGACCGTATTTGTATGCAG
The DNA here is from genome assembly GCA_036821145.1 of Spirochaetota bacterium. Taxonomy (GTDB): domain Bacteria; phylum Spirochaetota; class UBA4802; order UBA4802; family UBA5550; genus UBA5550. The sequence goes on along the minus strand of DAISJZ010000017.1, from coordinate 34,786 downwards.
GGTGATCTTTTTTAAACTGTCTTGCCAGTGAATAAACAACTGCATCAGCATTGAAATCTGTACCGTCATGAAATTTCACCCCTTTCCTGAGATAGAAAGTGAATTCAAGACCGCTTGCGGCAACATCCCATTTTTCCGCAAGCCCCGGCTCAATATCTGTTGTGCCGTTTACAAAAGACACAAGATTGTCATAGACATTGTCCGCAATATAGAATGATTCTCCATCTGTTTCTCTTGCGGGGTCAAGTCCGCTGGCATCACCTGAACGGCCGAATACCAGTACACCGCCCGCCTTATCGCCGCTCTTACCGCATGATGCCAGAGAAAAGAGCATGAGTGAAGCAAGAAGCAGAACAAGCAATAGACTTATCCTTTTCATACACAACTCCTGAATTAATTTTTTTGATTTTTTTTATAAGTGCTGATAAAGAGACCCTCTACTGATTTCAGAAAAACAGTATTAGAGGCAAACGTCACGGTAAAGCTCCCCCCGACTCTCCTGTGTCTCCGGAAAATCTCTATTATTCCGGAATGCCTGCCATTCCATACTCTTTATTTCAGCATTTACCTTATTTAAATTATAATTCAGAGAGAAAACAATTATAATCAAGCTTTTTTTAAACAAAAAGCTTCCGGAAACTTTCAGTTAAAAAATCTTTTCTCGATAACGGGTATATTCAGGATTTACTTTTTTTTCTTTTTTTCTTTTTTTAATTGCCATATTATAGATTATGGAAGGATTATACAGACACATTTTAATCCTTTACGCTATCCATATCGGGTAGTCACAATTAGATATCCTTAAATGCCGGGGTGGAGAGATTTTAAAGACATACCCCTCAGTATAAATCCGGCATAGCGCTTAACAGGCGTTAGCAGAATTTCTGTGATCAGGGATTTTTTGTGGCGCCTTAATTACTACACAGAACAGTTCTGTCAGGGAGGTTTGTTGTGGATGACTTTCTGATTTTCGATGGAATATCAAAAAGTTTCGGTAATCATAAAGTTCTCGATAATGTTTCCCTGACGGTAAAGAAAGGCGAGATATTTTCATTGCTGGGGCCCAGCGGCTGCGGTAAGACTACCCTGCTGCGTATATGCGCAGGGCTGGAAGAACCTGATTCAGGAAGAATAATTCTGAACGGCGAGGATATAACTGATCTGAGCCCTAACAAGCGGCAGGTTAATACCGTATTTCAGAACTATGCGCTGTTCCCCAACCTTTCTGTTTTTGATAATATAGCATTCGGCCTAAGAATCTCCGGCATGAAAGAGAACGGTATAAAGGATGAGGTTTATAAATACCTTGAAATGATCCAGCTTACTGATCACGCGGGGAAAAAACCTGACAAACTGAGCGGCGGGCAGAAACAGCGGGTGGCCATTGCCAGGGCGCTCATTAACAGGCCGAAAGTGCTTCTCCTTGATGAACCTCTTGCCGCCCTTGACCTTAAGCTGCGGCAGAGGATGCTGGTTGACCTGGATAATATCCATGACGAAGTCGGGATCACTTTTCTTTATGTGACCCACGACCAGAGCGAAGCAATGAGCTTGAGCGACAACATCGCTGTAATAAACGAAGGGCTCGTGGAGCAGGTTGGCACTCCGACTCAGATTTACGAAGCCCCCCGCACAAGTTTTGTAGCTGCTTTTATCGGTGACACTAACTTCTTCGAAGGTGATGTAATTGAAGTTAATGAACCCTACAGCAAACTGCGCATTGAAGACTTTACAGATGTCCTTGTTTATAATGACAAAAAGATAAGAAAAGGGGACAGGGTGTACCTCTCTATCCGTCCGGAAAAATTTACTGTTACTCTGCAAAAGCCACGGCTCCCGGAAAGCTACAATATCGTAAAAGGGAAAGTAGAGGAGATCATCTATCTCGGCTATCATACAAAGTACTGGGTGAGGGTAAATGAATACCTGATTGAGACAAAAAGACTTCATGACAGGTACATGCTGGACGAGAAAATGATCACCTGGGGTGACGAGGTATGGCTCTCCTGGCACGCTGACTACTGTTATATGCTTGAACAGTACAACATGGAGGACGAAGCCCTTCTCACTCTCCCGGATGAAGAGATTATGGCTGAAATTGAAAGCGAAGCAGTAGAGGATGAATAATGCTTTTCCAGCTCTTTAACAAAAGAAAAAGCGAAGTATTAATATCTGTTTCTCCGATGGGATGGCTCTTCATATTTTTTGTCATACCCACTCTCCTTGTAATTGCAATGGCATTCAGAAGCGCAGACCCTTACGGCGGGATTGGAGATGAATGGACTCTTAATACTATAAAAGATCTGCGTAACCCGAACTATCCTCTAATAATCTGGCGCACAGTGTGGCTGAGCATTGTTTCAACAGCGATATGCATACTTACTGCAATACCGGCTGCCTACTATATATCAAGAATCAGGAAAAAATATCAGGATATAATTCTGCTCTTTATAATTGTCCCTTTCTGGATTAATTTTCTAATCAGAATTTTCGCATGGAAAGTATTTCTCCACCCGGAGGGGATATTCAAACAGCTGCTGGTTGCACTGCACATATCCGCCCCGGACTCGCTCCTGCTCTACAGGCCGGAAGCTGTTCTTGTGGTTATTGTTTATTCATATCTCCCCTTTGCGCTGCTCCCGATATATGCATCCGCTGAAAAATTTGATTTTCACCTGATGGAGGCCGCTTATGATCTCGGTGCCGGGAGGCTTCAGGCATTCATCAGGGTTTTCATTCCCGGAATAAGACAGGGGCTCCTTACAGCGATAATAGTTGTATTCATACCGGCACTGGGTTCTTATGTAATCCCTGATATAGTGGGGGGCCCTTCAGCAGAGATGATCGGGAATAAAATCGCGCAGAGAACATTCATAGACAGAAACCTGCCCCATGCAAGCGCTTTGTCAGCGATCCTTGCGTTTGCAGTGATTATTCCCTCAGCTCTCGCTCTGACAAGACGTTTTTTTAAAGAAAAAAATTCAGGGTCACTGGGGATCTAACAATGAAGAGGAGCCGGTTCCCCTTTTACATGACAATCGCGATACTTGTTTTTTTCTATCTCCCCATAGTGATTGTTTTTGCGCAGTCATTCAATGCGTCGCGGTTCGGGGGAACATGGAAGGGATTCACTTTTGACTGGTATTTCAAACTTTTTTCCGACAAAAACATATGGCATGCTTTTACAAATACTCTTATAATAGCATTCAGCTCGACATCTGTTTCAATAATACTTGGTACACTGTCTGCTTTTGCCCTCTACAAATATAAAACAAAACTCCAGATAACGCATAACATCCTGGTTTACCTCCCCCTCGTTATGCCTGATATTCTTATGGGGATAAGCCTGCTTCTCTTTTTTGTTTCACTGAAGCTGGAGCTGGGGCTTTTTACTATTCTACTGGCGCACATCACTTTCAGTATCAGCTACGTGGCCATGGTAGTTCTGGGAAGATTTCAGGATTTTGATTATTCAATATTCGAGGCTGCGCTTGATCTGGGTGCCACCTGGTGGACCGCTGTTAACAAAATTATGATACCTTATCTCATGCCCGGGATTGCTGCCGGGGGGCTTCTCGCTTTTACTCTTTCCCTTGATGATTTCGTTATTACATTCTTTGTTTCAGGTCCGGGATCTACGACTCTCCCTCTCTATATATACAGCATGATGAGACATGGTTCACCATCGGTGATTAATGCTCTCTCTGTAATTATGGTCTTATTTACTTTTGTAGTGGTATTTATAAGCAAAAAACTTCTGGAGGTTAAGGAATGAAAAAAGTTTTCCTTGCCGCGGCTGCAGCGGCGCTTTCTCTTCTGATTATATCATGCGGTTCAAAAAAGAATGAACTGCATATATACAACTGGGCAGACTACATGAATCCTGCTGTTATAGAAAAATTTGAAAAGGAATATAACTGCAAGGTTGTAATCAACTATTTCGATTCTAACGAAGCACTCTATGCCAAGCTTAAGGCCGGCGCAGCGGGATATGACATTCTATTCCCCACAAGCTATATGTCAAAACTTATGTTTGAGCAGAAAATGCTTCAGCCCATAGATCATTCGAAACTGAAAAATCTGAAAAATATCGATACCGGTTTTGTACAGAAAGGGCTCGACCCCGAAATGAAATACAGCGTACCTTATATGATGACTTTCACAGGTATCGCGTATAACACAAAGAAGGTGAAGAACTTTAAAGCATCATGGTCCATGTTTGACAGAGCAGACCTTGCGGGCAGGATGACACTGCTTAACGACCTGCGCGAGGTAATCGGCGCAGCACTGAAGTTTAACGGATATAAATACAACTCCACCGATGATAAAGAGCTTGAAACAGCGATGAACACTGTTATCAAATGGAAAAAAAATATCGCTAAATTCGACGTTGATGAAGCCAAAAGAGGATTGTCCTCAGGGGAATTTTTTCTTATACAGGTTTATAACGGCGACGCACTTCAGCTCATAAATGAAAATCCGGATCTGGCTTTTGCAACCCCGTCAGAAGGGACAACCCTGAGCCAGGATGATTTTGTTATACCTGTCACTGCAAAAAATACTGACCTTGCATATAAGTTTATCGATTTCATGCTGGATAAGGAAAACTCAAAGACAAACATGGAATTTGTATATTACCTTTCACCTAACATCCCTGCACAGAAACTTATGAGTAAAGAATTTTTAAACGACCCGGCGATCAATCCGCCGAAATCCGTGCTTGATAAAAGCGATTTTCTGAAAGACCTGGGTGAAAACAACTCAAAATATTCGATCATCTGGGATAAAATTAAATCCTCTAATTAAGTTCAATTCATGCTCCGGCTTTACAGCTCTATAAGCCGGAGTAAAACCCTCTGAGAATTCCGGCAGGGAGGGATTAATTCCTTGATTAAATAATCCACCCGTCTTTTCATACAATCCATAATTAAACCGGAGTATTGACATGAACCAGATCCTCCTCTTTCCGGAAGATTATATTTCTGAAAACAGGGTAATACTTAAAGAAAGGCGATTAACGCATCTCCTTTCAATCATAAAAATAAAAACCGGCGACAGGCTTAAAGCCGGGATTATAAACGGCATGCGAGGCACGGCAGTTGTTGTTGAGAAAAGTAACGATTTCGCAATACTTGAAACATCCCTGGACTCCCCTCCCCCGCCGTCAATCCCTCTTACACTTGTGATTGCCATGCCGAGACCTAAAAGCCTCCGGAAAGCGGTTCACTACGCTACCGCAATGGGTGTAAAAAAAATCTATATTATTCGCACATGGAAAGTGGAGAAGAGCTACTTTGATTCACCGGCGCTTGAGGAAGATGCACTGACGGCGGAGATGATTCTGGCTCTTGAACAGGCACGTGATACAATACTTCCGGAAATTCATATAAAAAAACTCTTCAGACCCTTTGTTGAGGATGAACTTCCCCGCATTTCTGATGAAACACTTAAGCTTACTGCGCACCCTGCTGCGGCAGATGAATGCCCCCGCGATGTCAGGAGTCCTGTCACACTGGTGCTCGGCCCGGAAGGGGGCCTTATCGATTTCGAGATAAACCTTCTTGAAGAGGCCGGTTTTAAAACAGTACATATGGGTGAGAGGATTCTTCGTGTTGAAAATGCAGTTTCCGCATTAATTGGAAGGCTTTACTGAGCATATCCTGCTACTGAGGGGAATAAAGATTTATAATGAAGCCTCTTAATTATTCGCCCCTCCGGGGAGGACACAGTTTTATAATAATCCTGATATACAAAAAACAAATATCATTCTTGACAAATTTTGAACGCAGGGTCTCAATTCTATCTTAATTTTTTACGGCTGTATTATAATTCTTTATTAAAAATTTACAAAAATTTTCACAAATACAAACAGGCATCCGCAGCGTCTGCAAGGCTGGCAGATTTATTACAGATTTGAAACAGCTGCTGACTGACCTGAATCAAAAATTCTGACGAGGTGGTCAATGACATTTTCAATAGTACTGCTTTCAATCTTTTTCGCTGTAATGATCGGCATCGGCGTATGGGGAATGAAAAAAACAGAATCACTTAATGATTTTTTCCTGGGAGGAAGATCAATCGGCCCATGGGTATCGGCCCTTGCCTACGGTACAACTTACTTTTCAGCCGTTGTATTTATAGGATTTGCCGGGAAGTTAGGCTGGGTATTCGGCCTGCATACGCTGTGGATTGTAGCGGGCAATGCTTTCTTCGGTGCTTTCCTTGCATGGATAGTTTTAGGGCGCAGGACAAGGATTATGACACAGAACCTTGATGTCATGACTATGCCTGAATTTCTCCAGGAGAGATACCAGGGGCAATATACAAAAATGTTTTCAGCGGTTGTAATTTTTATATTTCTCCTCCCTTATTCAGCATCGGTTTTTAAAGGTCTGGGGCACCTTTTCGAAGCGAACTTCCATATATCCTATGATGTTGCACTTCTCATAATGATCGGCATTACAGGCATATACCTCGTGTTAGGCGGTTATTTCGCTATTACGCTTATCGACTTTATTCAGGGTCTGATTATGATATTAGGTTCCATGGCCATGGTATCTGTATTTGTGTCAAAAGGGGGCGGTATTACTGAAATTATCGGCAATATTACAGCCGGCTACAACCAGCATATGCCCGTTGGCAAACGGCCGCCGATGCTCCTTCTCGCAGGGCTTGTATTCATGACATCCTTCGGAACATGGGGATTACCTCAGATGGTACAGAAATTTTATGCGATAAAAAACGAAAAGGTGATACCAAAGGCTGCTGTTGCCACATTCTTTTTCGCTCTTGTTATCGGATTCGCAGCTTATTTCACTGGTACAACTTCACATGTCTTCATGGATAAAATCCCTGCGGTTAACGGCGCCCCTGCTTTTGACAGGATTGTTCCGCAGCTTCTGACAAGTTATCTTCCCCAGGGGCTCATGGCGCTTATTCTGCTTCTTGTACTCTCCGCGTCGATGTCAACACTCTCATCACTGGTACTTGTGTCATCATCATCAATCGCTGTCGACCTCTACAAGGGACATGTAAACACGAAGGTCTCCACAGAAAATTCTGTCGCAATGATGAGGTTTCTCAGTGCACTGTTTATAATAATATCATTCTTTATCGCACGTTATGAATTTGCAATAATCATTACGCTGATGTCACTTTCATGGGGAGCTGTTGCTGGAACCTTCATGGCTGCTTACCTCTACGGACTATACTGGAAAAGGGCAACACTTGCAGGCACGGCGTGCGGCATGGTAACAGGGCTCGCAACTTCGATTATATTATTCTATGTATTGGGGCCGGCTAATTCCCCCATCGCTTCATCCATTGCCATGATTCTTCCATTCTTTGTTATTCCGGCAGTAAGCTTTTTTACAAAACCGCCCGAAAAAGAACTGATCGATCAGGCTTTCAAAGGGGTATGACATAAATCCTCTGTTTAAAAGGCACCTT
>DAISJZ010000017.1:14212-27237 GCA_036821145.1 Spirochaetota bacterium | reverse complement strand
ATCGATCAGGCTTTCAAAGGGGTATGACATAAATCCTCTGTTTAAAAGGCACCTTGAGGTGCCTTTTTTATTATTTCTTAAAATGTTATTTCTATTAGAATCCGTGAAATTTTATTTATAGCGGCAACCGGTTCAATTAGTCTACATTTCATCATTCACGTGAAGGCGCAGGAAGAGCTGGAGATAACCCCACAGTAACGGTTTCATGAGATTCCGGCACTCCGTTATCACTGCGGCCGGAATGATGGAGGCCTGATTATCCGGTAAAATGCCGGAACAGCAGATAGTCATTTAAAAATATCTCAACAACCTGAGAATAAGTATAAAACCGAGAATCAGTATAACAATATTTATTATAATAAAAAAAATATATCCCGCCATAAAATAGAATTTTCTCTTGTCAGCTATTCTTTTTAATGGCATATTTATTGCAGCCCTCTCCCGATCAGTTTTTTAATAAAAATCTCCTCACGCTCAATCTCCTCCAGCCTGTCCGAGATATACTTTTTCGTCTCTTCGTGAGCCGGAATAAATATTTTTTCCAGCGCATTTACTCTCCTTTGAACTTTTTTGAGTTCAGCTGACAGAAGAAAAACTTTTTTCGCAAGTGACGCGTACTCCGTAATAAGCTTCAGTAACGGGAGAGAGCAAAGCTTAATCATATCATACGCTGCACCCGTACCGGAGAGTGACGAGACGGCTTCCGGAGGAGAGGCTTCTATTATATTATTCGGGATAGATATCCCCATAAGTTTTGTCCATTCCACCGAAATATTATAATCTTTCTTTTCAGACATTGCTTTTACAGCAAGAGTTTCGGCACCCGAATCAACTGCAGCTGATTTATACCTGCGGTACAGTTCATCAAGAGTATTTTTAAACTCATCCTCCAGTTCCCTGATTTTCTTAATAGTTTTTACAATTTCAAGAACAAGAATTTCTCTTTTCTGGTTAAGGAGATCAAAGCCTTCATATGCGAACTCCAGATCCGATTTAACTTTTCGCAGGTTGGATTTTGTCGGAGCTATCTCTATCCTCTGCATCACTTCTCTCCGCTTTTATCAGGGATATAATACTGCTGTATATCATCACGGGAAATTCTGTATAGTTCCTCTTCAGGGAGGGTGGAGAGCATCCTCCAGCCTATTGAGAGGGTTGTTTCAATGTCGCGGTTTTCATCATACCCCTGGCTCAGATACTCCTCTTCAAACGCCCGGCCAAAACGGAGATAAAGCTTGTCCATTTTTGAAAGCTCCTCCTCACCCACAATTGCCGCGAGGGATCTTATCCTCTTAACTTTCGCATAACAGGCAAATAGCTGAGCCGCGAGCCCCGCATGATCTTTCCGGGTCCTCCCCTCACCTATGCCGTCCTTCATCAGACGGGAGAGCGAAGGGAGACCTGCGATAGGGGGATAGATTCCGCGGTTAAAGAGCTCCCGCTCAAGTACAATCTGACCTTCAGTTATGTAACCGGTAAGATCCGGAACAGGATGTGATATATCATCACTTGGCATGGTTAGTATAGGGATCTGTGTAATTGAACCCCGCCTCCCCCTGATCCTTCCTGACCTTTCATATATTGAGGCAAGATCGCTGTACAGATAACCGGGATACCCTTTCCTGGACGGTATTTCCCCGCGGGAGCTTGAAAGCTCCCGTAGAGATTCACAGTAGTTAGTCATATCAGTTAGAATTACAAGAACATGCATTTCGAGATCGTATGCAAGGTGCTCCGCAAGGGTAAGCGCTGCACGGGGAGTTATAATTCTTTCTATCGAAGGGGAATTCGCAAGGCTTAAAAATATTGCCGAGCTGTCAAGAACCCCGCTCTCTTCAAGGGAATTAATAAAAAACCATGCAACGTCGAACTTCACCCCCATTGCAGCAAAAACCACTGTGAACTCCTCCTCTGATGTAAGGATCTTCGCCTGTTTTGCGATCTGTGCAGCTATCCTGTTATGCGGCATGCCGCTTCCGGAAAAAACAGGGAGCTTCTGTCCGCGGATAAGGGTATTCATGCCGTCAATAGCTGATATCCCTGTCTGGATAAAATCCCTCGGATATTCCCTGCTGTAGGGATTTATCGGCAGCCCGTTTATGTCCCGCATAACCTCAGACACCACCTGCGGCGCTCCATCAATAGGCCGCCCGAGCCCGTCAAAAATTCTCCCCAACATATCCCTGTGTACAGGAATCTCCAGTGTCTTGCCGAGGAATACCGTGCGCATGTTTCTCTGCGACAGGCCTGTTGTCCCTTCAAAGACCTGCACCACAGCTTTATCCTCGTCCACTTCAAGTGTCTGGCCGATCCTTATCTCTCCGGATGGTGTCCTGATTTCAACGAGTTCTCCGTAGCCGACCCCCTTTACACCCTCCACAACAATAAGAGGGCCTGTGATCCCGGCAACATTCATATACTCACGCTCGGTCACCGGAAGGTTCCTCCTTTAATTTCTTAAGCAGTGCATACATTACGGACTCAATTTTCTCTTCGAACTGATCGATCTTTTCATGTTCATCATTTCCGATTTCCGATTTAATCCTGATCATTTCCGGTATATACGGGATTTCGAGAATATCTTTAAGATTAACACCCGCCTGAAGGAGTTTATTTCCCTCCCTGAAAAATTTTACTATTAATTTTAAAAGCTTCATCTGCTTCATCGGAGTGCTGTACATATCCTTGGGATCAAAGGCATTCTGCTGAAGGAAACCATTCTTAATAAGTTCCGCGCACTGCAGCAGAAATCTCTGTTCTACAGGGAGAGCATCGGGCCCCACAAGTTTAACTATCTGCTGCAGCCGGTTCTCCTCCAGCAGAATATTCAGCGAAGCGGCGCGTACTTCATGCCAGTCACTGTCCACACTGCTCCACCACCCCTTAATGTCATCAAGATATTCGCTGTAGCTGTCTATCCAGCTGATTGAGGGGTAATGCCGTGCGTCTGCCAGTATTTTATCAAGGGCCCAGAAGCACCTGACAAAACGGGTCGTATGCTGTGTCACCGGTTCCGAGAAATCACCTCCCGGGGGTGAGACTGCGCCGATTATTGATATACTCCCCTCTGTACCGCATAACGTATCAACGTAACCCCCGCGTTCATAAAACTCCGCAAGTCTTGTTGCAAGGTATGACGGGAACCCCTCCTCAGCAGGCATATCGCCCAGCCTGCTGGACAGTTCCCTTAGAGCCTCAGCCCACCGCGACGTGGAGTCTGCCATTATAGCCACGTTATACCCCATATCGCGGTAGTACTCGGCAATTGTAACTCCGGTGTATATACTCACTTCCCGGGCAGCAACAGGCATATTGGAAGTATTTGCAATCATAACCGTGCGTTCCATAAGGGGGCGCCCTGATCTGGGGTCTATCAGTTTCGGGAACTCATTGAGCACATCTGTCATCTCGTTCCCTCTTTCGCCGCAACCGATATAAACTATTATATCAGCATCGCACCACTTGGCAAGGGCATGCTGCGTCATAGTTTTCCCTGTACCGAACCCCCCCGGTATTGCCGCGGTTCCCCCTCTTGCAATGGGGAAAAACGTATCAATAATGCGCTGCCCTGTTATAAGAGGTGTAGTGGACTTCTTCTTTTCGCGAAATGGCCTGGGCTTACGCACAGGCCAGTAGTTCGCAAGTTTTCCGGAAAATATGCCTGTCCCTGTTTTTACTCGATAAATCTCATCCTCGACAGTATAACTTCCGGAGGGGGCAACATATTCGATTATTCCTGAAATACCCGGCGGGATCATGATCCTGTGGAGCACAGCTTCGCTCTCCATAATCCCCCCTATTACCATGCCGCTCTCTACCTTCACATCCTTAGCAACTGTTATATCGACACTCCATTTTTTTTCAGCATCAAGGGGGGATGCCTTAACCCCTTTGGTAATGAATGAGCCTGTAAGCTTTTCAAGACTGATTAGGGGACGCTGTATACCGTCATAGATATTTGATATCAAACCCGGGCCGAGAAATACGGATAGCGGCCTGCCCGAAGTTGTTACTGAATCACCAGGTTTAAGACCTGTATTGTCCTCGTAAACCTGAATCACTGCGATTTCATTCTGGAAGCGGATAAGCTCGCCGATAAGCTTGTATGGGCCCACTTCAGCCATGTCCATCATTCCGGCGCCGGTGAGCCCTACAGCCTTAACTATGGGGCCGTTTACACTTACAATTCGTCCGGTGTATCCAGTTTCGTTCACTTGATCTTCACTCCGTCAGTCTGCTCTTTAACCGATCCTGCTATAATTCTTTTCAATTCATCTCTTTTCCTGTAAACTATCCTTTCCACTGTATTATTAAAAACAACTTCAGGTTCATCATCAATTACCATGACTCCCCCTGTTATAATACTTTCATCCTGCATAATCCTGATCTTAAGATCACCTCTGTTTTTTACGGCTTCATTCATTATCATTTCAGAAAATTCCTCATCTCCGGGCGATATACATATTGTCACACTGCGCCCTGTTATTTCTTTAAGAGGAGTGGTTATACATTCTATGAGAAAGGCAGCGTACCTGTTGTCAGTTCTGATAATCTCTGTTGTTTCGGCTAATATCCTGACAATAAATCTGTCTATCACTTCAAGAGTCTGTTTCTTTAATTCGATTGAAAGAAGATTAGAAGCTTTCCCCTCTTCATAAGCAATCATTTCGTCATACTTTTTCTGCTCTTCAGCACGAAAATTTTCTATCTCCCCGTTTATTTCATCTTCTATTCTTTTAATTTCTGCTGCAGAATCAGAGTTTATCCTGTCAATTTTTGTTCTTAAACTCCGGCGCAGAGTCTCAATTAGATCAGCGGGATTGTTTTTCAGTACTGCCCCATTCACAGTGCCACCCCCAGGGCATCTGTTATGTAACCGGTTAATGATCTGCTGAATCCACCGGAATCATCAATACCCGGAATTTCAATAATAACCCGGCGGGATGTTTCAAGGTTTACCTTTTTAATAGTTTCACCCAGAGGCTCAGCACACTCCCCGGTTATAAGAATCACCAGCGTCTCATCTTCTGAAAGGAGCGAATTAAGGATAGAGGGGGAACTGGCAGCGTCGGCATAATGACCTTCAATCCCGCATATCCTGAATGCGTTAACAGTATGAGGATCACCTATAAGCACAACCTTTTCCATAAGCTAAATTTTATTAACAAGCATAATTGCAACAATAAGCCCATAGATTGCAATACCCTCTGCCATACCGAGAAAGACCAGTGCCCGCCCCCCGAGTTCAGGCTTTTCGCTCATGGCCCCCATGGCTGCTGTTCCGATTCGGGCAAGCGCATAAGAGCTGGTTATGCAGGATATCCCCACAGCCGCAACTGCCGCATAAGCAAAGAGCGCTCGCCCGTTTTCTGTTTTCATAACCACAGGTGCTGTTTCAGCTACAGCCTCAGCGGCATATGCCCCTGCCGTCATAACGAGAATTCCTGCCAGAGCTGAAAAAAATCCTGTTAATATTTTCCTTGTACTCATAAAACCTCCATTTCACATCTACCTTAACTTAAGTGAAAACGGTGCGAATGCAGTACCGTTCCCTTTAAAAAATTTACCGAAAAATTCATAATATTCAAGCCGCATGGACTGAATTGAACAGACCAGCCCCTCAAGAAGTATGATAAAAATATTACCTGCAATAATTGCAGCTATTGCGCCGATACTTTTCATTGACGGATCAATAATTTCAGCAAGAGTAAATACAGCTATACTTAAACCGGCGTGACTTAAAGCAAAGGCCCCTGCCCTTATGAACGATATGGTATTCCCGAGAAAACCTGAAAACATCTCTATGATTTCAACAATGGATTCCACAATATACTCGAATATCCCGTGCGGGAAGGCCGTTTCACCATGAAACAGTACACAGCCCAGAGGCCCCCTGAGGAAAAAAAGAAGAGCCGGAGGAATAAGCACAACAGCAACTGCATCAGCACCGGGAAAACTTCCTTCAATTATATACCGCATAACAAAATATACAACAGACAGATAAACAGCAAGACCGGCAATACCCTTTGTCCCGAAAATGGCATCCTCATAAAGCCCTGAAATTAAACCGTTTGCCACATTAAAAATCAGCCCGACGGAGATTAATAAAACTCCAGCCATTATTGCCATTAAAAAAAGTTCCATCATATTCTCCATGGGATGGAACAGTAATGCAGGAATTAAATGCTCATAGCTGAATACGCTGCCGTATAAAATCCCGAAAACTGCTGCGGAAAACCCGCACCAGATCATTATCCCTCCGAAATCGGATACACTGTTTCTCCCCCCGTGTTTCCTTTTACCGTGTTTCAGAAGAAATACACCCGCTGCCGCAAGGATAAGCCCCTGCCCCAGGTCGCCGAACATTACGCCGAATATTACAGTATAAGCAATTGCAGCAGCGGGTGTAGGATCAACCTCACTGTTCCCCGGGGTGCCCATCATCCTGACCAGCAGTTCAAAAGGCCTGAAAAGTTTTTTATTTTTAAGAAGAACCGGGATCCTGTCCCGCAAACTTCTGTTCTCTTTTACAGAGGCAATCCGCATATAAAAGCTTTCATCACAACATTCCGCCAGGAGCAGCTTCAGAGACTCCGCGTCAGCAAAATTTATCCATCCGCTTATAATGACAAGTTCATCTGAAGATAAAAGATCTGATTCAACTTCAGAAATTTTAAGAATTACCCTGTAAATTTCCGAAAGATAGAGCAGTCTCTCCAGGGATTTTTCCATGCTGCTTTCATAAAGCAGCTGCAGCCGTTCAAGCCTCGCTTTCAGGTTAGCAAGACCCGTTTCCAGTCTTTTTTCAAAAAGATCACCCCGGGATATCAGATCACTGCTCACAGGTGACGCTTCAAAGCCCTCTGCTTTAAGTATCCTGAGCGCATCCTCCCTGTCAGATTCAGGAAACATGATAAACAGCCTGTTGCCGTTCAGAATATAGAACCAGTCACTCTTAATATCTCCCGGAATATTATTGTTTTGTAATGTTCCGTAGAAATATGAAGTATAATTCAGGCTGTTAAGTAAAAGAAAATTGATATTATCTTCCCGCAGTTCTCTGAGTTCCTCAAGCTGTTTCCCGACTAAGGTTATCCTCTTCTCAATTGCGCTCTTCGCTTTTTCAAATTTCACCCTGCTGCTGACAATCCGCCTCACTTCGCGGAGATCCTCACTTGCATTGCGGTGAAAAAGTAGTGATATATCATCAGCAATATGAGCCCCGTTTGAAACTGAATCAGGGGACACCCCTTCTTCCGACAGAAAACCCTCTGCTGCAGAAACAATCAGTTCTGCAGTCTCTGCGGCAGAGGAGAGTCCGCCATTTTTTAAACCATGTTCCAGGGCTGTTGTTTGCGCTGTGTGTTCTCTGTCAGGATGCAGCAGGCCGCTCTTCCCGAGACTTACGATGAGTTCACCATACTTTTCTGCCGGTATTACAATGCTCACTCCACGTATGTCGCTCTTAGTAAACATCACCCCTCACATATCACATTTTCCATGATAATGTCGGGATCAAGCTCGAACCTCAACCCGTCAGCAATGGCGAAAAGATTACGTATCTGCCTGTAAAGCAGTGCCAGGTAGCATGTCACAGTATTTATTGAATGGAAGTTTTCATGAAAAGTGCGGCTGAAATCACGAAGCAGCGCCCGCTCCATAACTCTCTCCGCTGAAATAACACCTGCACCTGTCAGAATATCAACATAGCTGGTCTGAACCTGCTTAACAAGAAACCTCTCCCACTCCTCAACAGATGACCGTATACCGAAACCGTATGCGGGGATAGATATATTCGTTTCGATATATCTCCTGATGCTTGATTCATCCCAGGAGTAAACATTCTGAAGCCTCCAGCTCCATGCGAGCCTGAAGTAAGCGGCGAGCCCCGTAATGATCTTCATCGGATCCCCGCCGCGGGAGAAGCTCATAGAATTCGGGAACTCCGCTGCCAGACGGAGAGCTGCCCTGTCAATAGAAAACTCCACCTCCTCAAATGAGCCTGCCGATTCAGAAGTAAGAATATCTCTCATCCAGGTATTCTGTGTATATTTTAAGATTGAAGCCACATCGGTGTTGTCCGTAAGCATTTCCCGATCCAGTACGGCAAACTCTCCAGTGTTATACCAGATTGACGGTACCGGATTACGCCTGAATGCTCTGGCGTAAAGCTGCTTAAGATTAAGTATTTCAAAATAGCGGAGAAAGAGTACAAAAACTTTATGGTATGATTCTGATGCTTCAGCCAGTGAAATAATCAGCTGTATCTGGCTTTCAAAAAGTCTCTCTTTGATCAAAGTGTAATCGTTTTTTATATTTGCTGAATTGAGCCCGTTTACAACCGGATTAAAATTTCCGTTCCTTGCCATTTCGTAATAATCTTTCCTCGCAAGGAGCAGACTGTGCAGCGCGTAGATTTTAGCATGAATATAACCACTGTCAGCATAGAAATTCATAACCGCACCACCCTATGTCCGGTTATCAAGTATTACAGATACTATCCTCCCGGTTATTTTATTCTTCAGTCTCTCGTCATCAAGGAGCCGCTCCTGCTCCTGCCGCGCCTCCTTAAGCCTGTTCGCCATGCCGCATTTTATTTCCTGCAATTTCTTTTCACTCATACTTCTATATTCAGCCTCAATCCGGCTGAACTCAGCCGCCCTCAGATCAGCCATTTCTCTCCTGCGGATTTCAACCCTCTCCCTGGCGCTCTCTTCTGCAGCTTTAAGCTCCCTGGCGAGACGTTCATCCTCGTCAATAATATGACTGATATCCGGGTCCATAAATATACCGTATAACGATTCCAACTGTAACTAATTTAATGATAAATGAGTCTCCGGTCAAAAAATTGTTCATAAAAGATTTAAAATAAAGTTATTCCTTTTTTTTGCTTTAAATAACTTTTTCCGGAAAAAACTGACATAAATTGTCACACAGCGCTTTTAAAAAAGTATATGTAAATGAGAGGAAAAAAAGCTTATGTACAACCCTTTTGCAGAAGTTGAATCTCAGGATAATGATGCCGCGATTATAGAGGAAATACTCCGGGGGAGTCAGAAATCTCTTGAAAAGCTTATACGCCGTCACCAGGGGTGGATTTATAACATAGCATTTAAAATGGTCATGGACCACGATGACGCAAGTGACATTACACAGGAAATATTGATCAAGTTCATAAC
The DNA here is from genome assembly GCA_036821145.1 of Spirochaetota bacterium. Taxonomy (GTDB): domain Bacteria; phylum Spirochaetota; class UBA4802; order UBA4802; family UBA5550; genus UBA5550. The sequence continues at coordinate 18,058 of DAISJZ010000017.1, read as the reverse complement.
AAGCCTCTCAACATATGACCCCGCGAAAGGGGCCTTCAGGACATGGCTCTACCGTATAGTGGCAAATCATGTTATCACCATGAAGAAAAAAAAGTTTGAGAAGCGAATCCATGATTTCGATTCCTACCTGGCAGTTATAGAAAAACTCCCGGACAACAGGTCTTTTGCCCATCCCGAAGCCGGGGTACTGGAGGAAGAACTTAAAACAGGCTGCATGATGGGAATGCTGATGTGTCTGAAAAGAAGGGACAGGCTGGTCTTTCTTCTCGGTGCGGTTTTTAATGTTACTGATGTCACAGGCGCTGAAATCATGAACATTTCAAGAGAAAACTTCAGGAAGATACTTTCACGGGCCAGAGAAAAGGTCTATTCACATATGAACGGCTTCTGCGGAGTTATTAACCCTGAAAATCCGTGCCGCTGTTCGAACAAGACAAAAGCCTTCTACAGCATTGGCATGCTTGATCCGCATAACACCCGGTATTACAAACCCGGCAGGATCAAAGTCAGGGATATACTTAACAGCAAACTTGAACAGTTTGACAGATCTTTTTACGGCCCTTTTATAGAGACTTTCCGTGAACAGCCCTTCTATGATTCACCTGATATGGTGAACTGGCTGCAGGATATGCTGCGGCACGAGGAGTTCAGAGGGATATTTGAGATTCACTGACCTGCACAATTTTTAAAAGGAGATACAGATGGAGGATTTGAAAAAAAGAATAAGGGAGTCTTTCCGCATGGAGATGATCGGTACAGGGATGTACAGAGCCCTCGCCGCACAGTACAGCGGCAAAGCTGAACTTAGCAGAAGGTTCATGGAATTTGCAGACCAGGAGGAGATGCACGGCAGGATGTTCCGTGAGCTTTACAGGAAAAACTTCGGGGAGGAGATCGGCAGCGGCAGGTTGTGGCTTTACACCGGTAAAACCGCGGCTTTTGTAATACGCCCTCTCTCCCTTGAGAAAAAAATGAAAAAACTCAGCATAGCTGAATCAGACGCCGTAAAGCGTATTGAAGAAGCACTTGCCGGGGAGTGTGAACCGGGCTTCAGAAAAATAATAAGCCGTATACTGCCTGATGAAAAAGCTCACGCCGCGTTATACGGCGAAATTTTCGGCTGATTATAATCAATCATAGTAAAAATTTTAAGGAGATAAAAATGAGATACGCACAGATAACGGTTCTGTTTCTACTCGCCGCGATGATGCTTTCATGCTCATCACAAAGCGTTAAAACAGAAACATCGGCTGCTGCCGAGAAAACGCAGAGTTTCACCCTGCCGGATCAGAATGGCAAAATGACTTCACTGGAGGATATTCTGAAAAATCAGAAAGGTGCGGTATTGGCCTTTTACCCTAAAGACGACAGTAAAAATTGAACTCCTGAATTTGTTGAGTTTCAACAAAACATAGAGAAGTTCAAATCAAGAAAAATTAAAGTAGCGGGTATAAGCGTTGATTCTCCGGAATCGCATCAGAAATTTATTGAAAAGCATAAACTCGAAGACATTACACTCCTTTCCGATACGGAAAAAAGAATTATAAGACAGTATAAAACAAAACACTGGCTTCTCCCTGTATCAAAGCGGGTTTATATAATCGTAGACAACTCAGGTAAAATCATATACAGGAAGGATACAGGTTTTTCACTGCTGGAGGATCAGACCAAAACTCTAATTGAAGTGATAGACTTAAAATTAAAATAAATCTGACAAAATACCCGGGGTACAAATCCCGGGTATTTTAAAATTTTATTTATTCCACGCCACTATTTTCTCTTAAAAATAATCCGGTCGCTGTATTTTCCTGAGTCAGAGACCCATTTCCCTTCAATGAGATCTTTACTTTTCACCTCAAGATGCATTGTTCCGTTTTCAAAACCGGCAGGTTTATTTTTAGTATACCTGTATTTTATTTCCAGTTTATCCCCGTTCAGTTTACCGCTGCCGACCCATCTGACATCTTTTCCGTTAAGAGTAAAAGAAGTATTAAAAAAAATCCCGGCTTTATTTTCTGTAATCCTGACATTGCTTTTTATACCGTTAATTACCCAGTTTCCGCCGACCTTAAAAGATACCGGTTTAACTGCAGTCTGTTCCTTTTTCTCTGCAGGGATATCCGCTGATGCACCGGTTTTTGTCCAGAGATTGGCCCTGGAAGATCTGTCAAAAGATACAGCTACCCTGTCATTATCAAGGATAAGAAGCGAGTGCTCCATGGGGCGCATTGTGCCTGCAAACTCCTCCTTAAGCCTCAGAAGATAACCTTCCACTTCACCGCTGTAACGGGAGTACTCCTTACCGTTGAAATACTTCACACCTGTAACTGAAGAGCCCTCCTGTTTTATAATCATCTGTGAATTAAAATGCTTCCATGTCCCGGTTATATTAAAAACCGGATAATTTGTAGAATCACTAACTTTTTCCCAGTTAACTGTTGAGGACTCAACAAAATGTGTGGGACTTTTTATTCTGGCAGAGGCTTTCTGTCCTGCTGAGTATTGAATCCTCAGGCTATTTCCGCTCACAGTGAATGTCCCTGTATGTTCATGCCGTTTGCCTCTGTAAAAGGAAATTTTCTTAAAGCTGTAATTGTCCCCGGAACCTGTTACAACTATCTGATACCTGTCATACTTCACAAGCCATATACCGCTGTAATCAGCAGCCTCTGCATTTACAAAAGCAAATGGAGATAAAATTAAAAGAACAAGTAATATCCTTATCATTATTTTCATAAGATCTTCACTTAACCTCCTTATTATTCTTCCACATCATTCTCTTTATAACCTTTCCTGCAGAGTCATAGTGAACTTCAGCACCATTTTTTAATCCTTTGTTCCAGATAATACTGGTCTTCATCCTCTTACCCGGCATATCGTAGTATTCAATCTCCTCTCCGGTAGCTTTCCCTTCAGACCAGTTTGTCCTGTACTGTAAATTACCGCTGGGGTAAAACCACTGTCCCACCCCCTCTTTCACTCCATTTATAAATGGGACACTTCTTGCCGGTTTACCATTCGGATGCAGAGGTGTCCAGTAGCCTGTAAAAAATCTGGGGGGATCTGTTTTAACAGTAACTGACGGCTCAGGCTCCTTATATGCCAGGACAAAATTATTCTCCTGTCTCATTATTACTCTGAAACCTGAAAACTTAAGCTTTTGCAGAAGCCCCTTGTGCGGACCTGCAAAGTTATAGACCTCAAAAAGATTCTTTGATTCATCTGTGACTTTCCATTTACCCCAGTCTGACTTCTGATCGCCCACCATTCCATCAGGTTTAAGAAAGGCATATGAATTGAATGGATGCCACTTCCATTTCCCTGTTAAACACTTTTCAAGATCTGTCTGTGAATAGAGTGCGCTCGAAACAAAAATAAAAAACATAACAAGCGCAAATGTCGTTGCTCTTTTATTATTCATATCATGCTCCTGATTGTTTATCTATATGATACTCGCCGGGCCGTCAGCCCGGATATAAGATGGAGGGAATTAACTTTATAAACCTTTTTAACATTATAACTTTTTCATTTCAAGACTTTTTAAAAATTTTCACATGCAAATAATTGGTAACACAAAGCATCAACTATAAAATAATATTGAAAATTTAACAGAACAGAATTATATTCTGTAAAGACAGAACTTATCTTTATTATACCTGATTATACCTGAATAAACAAATCCGGTTTATTCAGGCTCATATATGAATACTCGGGGGGAAATGGAAAATTACAGGCGCACTTTAATTCGAATCTGTATCATTATAACACTTTTATATCTTACCGCTATGATGCTTCCGGAGAAAGATATTGAAGCAGTTCCAAAAAAATTTCGAATTGCTGTACTTT
>DAISJZ010000017.1:9600-14112 GCA_036821145.1 Spirochaetota bacterium | reverse complement strand
CTTTACTGGTCTTCAAATATTCCCGGCCAGGTGGCCATGCGGAAGGGACTTGAGAGAGAAGCTGCTTCAATAAACAGAAAAGCTTCCGCGTCAGGAAAACCTAAAATAACACTTATAACCCGCGTGGCCGGTGACGGCCCTGCAGGCATTGAAAACCAGATTAAACAGATGAATGAAATAATAAAATCGGGTGTAGATATAATCATTGTACAGCCTACGGACAACGCCGCATTAGCAGAACCTCTCCGTGCAGCAAACAGGGCAGGCATACCTGTTGTAGCTTATGACCAGTACATAAGCGGCGGCACGCTTGCAGCATACAGGACTTCAGATAATTACCAGGCAGGTTATTTAGACGGGGAGTATATTGCTTCAAAATTCACTGAAGGAAAGGAAATTAAAATTGTTCTTGTTGAATACCCCCATGTCTCTTCAACAGTTGAAAGGGTAAACGGCTTCCTTGATGCTCTGAAAGAGAACGGCAGAGAATTCAGGGTAATGAAATCATATACAGCAGTTGAACCTGTTTCAGGTAAAAAAGCTGCAGCAGATATATTACATGATTATCCTGCGAAAGGGAGCATTGATGTAATATTCACTGTTAATGATGGAGGGGGGCTCCCGGTTGTAAAAGGGCTTGCAGCAGCGGGGAGAAGAGAGATCATGATAGCAACAATCGACGGAGACCCGGAATCAATCGCCAACATAAAAGCAGGGAGGCTCACAGTCATCGATTCTGCACAGTTCTGCGGACCGTTAGGAGCAGAGGCAATTAAAGCCGCCTACGAAATTCTCACAGGGGGAAAACCTCCGCATCATTCTCTTGTACCTGTATTTCCTGTCACCAGGGAAACCATGAATCTCTACCCCGGCTGGAACGGCCCTATACCGAAAAGATTTAAGAAACCATGGAAAGCCGGAACTGCTGAATGGAACGGCAGCATGCGTATAATTAAAGAATAGGGTAATCGTAAGCAGATTATGAAAGAAAGAGTTTCATCACTTGGGGCTGACGAAGACAGAAAACTGGCATTCAGTTTTGGCGCCCTTATTCTTGTCCTGATGCTGATAGTAACAATTACAGGGATGTATCTTTACAGTTATCAGCAGATAAAGGAGGAGACAAGGCTCTCTACAGCAGTGGCCGGAGTTCTAAGTGAATCTATAAGCAAAGTCAACTTTTCAGGGAAATACCACACACGGCTCTTCGTGGAGGAGATAAAGCGGAAAGTGCCGGTACTTGAGTCCATTTCAGTAGAAACATTCGAAGGAGAAATCATCGCACACAGTAATCCCGGCTACAATGACACTCAACGTTCAGATAATGACCCTGCAGTTGACATGAACCGGTTTTTAAACAGCGAGGCTATGGTTGCGGAACGCACCCATGACGGGGTCCTGGTTAAAGAAATTATTGTGCCTTTTCGCGAAGGTTTAAGCAGCAGCCCCGCAGGAATAATACGCATAGCCATAAATGTCGACAAAACCCGCTGGTGGCTCAGGGTAAACCGGGTAGTACTCTTTTTTCTAATAACAGCCCTGACATCAGCCGCAATGTTTGTTGTTTTCAAATTGAGCGGATATTTCGGCGGCAGGGTGAGAGACCTGGCATTACGTATGCTTACAATACTTGACAACTCCCCGGCGCTGATTTACATGAAGGACTTTGAAGGGAGATATCTTTTTATTAACAGGAAGTGGGAAGAGCTTTTCAACACCACGAATGATGAAGTAAAAGGGAAAAAAGACAGCGATATATTTACTGAAGATATTGCCAATGGATTTATCACTAACGACCGTTATGTTATGGATAACGGCAGCATGCTGGAGATTGAAGAATATGCTTTACTGCCTGACGGTATGCACAGCTATCAGAGCATTAAAGTTCCCATAAAGGACTCCGCGGGAAAGATATACGCGTTATGCGGTATATCCACTGATGTCACGGAAAGAAAAAAGTCAGAAGCCGCCCTGAAAGAGAGTGAAGAACAGCACAGGGTACTCATTGATCTCGCTCCTGATCCTTTTTTTCATGGAGACTCAAAAGGAAACCTGATAAATGTAAACAATGCAGCCCTTGAACTTACAGAGTACACAAGGGATGAACTTATCGGGATGAACATTAAAGAACTTTTCCCTGATGATGTGCTTAACAGCATACCTCTGCGATTTGATCTCCTTGAGCAGGGGCTTATACTTAAAACTGAAAGAACAATGAAACAGAAAAACGGCGGTCTCCTTACCATAGAAATGAATTCAAAAAAAATGCCCGACGGCACATACCAGTCTTTCTTCAGGGATATCACCAGGAGAAAACAGGCAGAGGAAGCCCTGAAAGAATCAGAGGAGATCTTCAGAAACTTTATGGAGAACAGCCCTATTTATGTTTTTTTCAAGGACGAGGAGATTAGATCAATAAGACTGAGCAGAAATTTTGAACAGATGCTTGGCAGGCCCCTTGAAGAAATGCTGGGAAAAACAATGGATGATCTATTCCCGTCAGATTTAGCAAAGAGCATGATTGAAGATGATAAAAAGGTTCTTGAGAAAAACCAGGTAGTTACAGTGGACGAAGAGCTGAATGGCCGGTATTATACAACTATCAAATTTCCGGTTTTAATAGACGACAGACCCCGTTACCTCGCCGGTTATACGATTGACATAACAGAACGTATTCTTTCAGAAAAATTAATCGATGCAGAACGTGAAAGACTCCTTGTTACTCTGCGCAGCATAGGTGACGCAGTAATCACAACAGATACAGAAGGGAAAATAATACTGATGAACAGGGTTGCCGAAGCCCTGACAGGCTGGCAGCTGTCCGAGGCACAGGGCCGGCCCTTGATGGAAGTTTTTAATATAATAAACGAAATCACTCGTGAACCGGGCGAAAATCCGGCCCGGAAAGTAATAAACTCCGGGGATATTATTGAACTCCCGCAGCATACAATACTTATTAACCGTGACGGAAGTGAGAGGCTTATCGCTGACAGCGGCGCGCCAATACGTTCCGGCGACAGCAGTATTGCAGGTATTGTACTGGTATTCCGCGATATCACGGAAAAGCGAAATACAGAGCTTCTGCTTCAGAACTCCCAGAAGCTTGAATCACTCGGTGTTCTGGCAGGGGGGATCGCCCATGACTTCAACAATCTTCTAAGCGGAATATTCGGATACATGGAACTTATGAAACTCCATATTAAAAATCAGAATTTTAATAAACTCGATGAAACTCTTAATAAATCCATCCATGTATTCGAAAGGACAAAAGCCCTGACACAACAGCTGCTGACTTTTGCCAAGGGGGGTGAGCCTCACAAAAAGCAGATTAACCTTTCACAGATGCTTGTTTCCAACTCTCAGTTCGCGCTCAGCGGAACAGGGGTCAGCAGCAGGCTTGACATACAGCCGGAACTCTGGTACTGTATAGCTGACGAGAACCAGATTGGCCAGGTACTTGACAACATCATCATTAACGCCGTGCAGGCAATGCCCGAAGGGGGAGAGATTAGCATCAGTGCTTCAAACTATTCACATAAATTTCATGACCCCGGACTTATGCTTGCGCCGGGAAGATATGTCTGTGTTGAAATAACAGACCATGGACAGGGGATACCACGTGAACATCTCAGCCGGATTTTTGATCCTTTCTTTACAACAAAGCCATCGGGCAACGGGCTTGGCCTTGCTACAGCCTATTCAATAATAAAAAGACATGCCGGGAGTATTGAAGTAACATCTTCAGAAAATACCGGAACAACATTTACAATATATCTCCCTGCGGCAGATGAAAAGTTTGAACAGCACGCAGAATCACCCGGTATTATTAATACAAAGCTTAACGGAAAAGTACTGATTATGGACGACGAGGATTTTGTGAGAAATACAGCCAGCGGAATGCTCATATCATCAGGTATTTACGCTGATAGCGCGGCAAATGGAGAGGAAGCTGAAACAAAATACAGAGAGGCCTATAACAGCGGGGCACCATACAGTGCTGTAATACTTGACCTTACTGTAAAGGGTGGCACAGGGGGTAGAGAAACAATCAAGGCGCTGAAAAAAATCAACCCTGATATTATTGCAATAGCCTCAAGCGGATATTCCGCAGACCCTGTTATGGCTAACCCGGCCGGGTACGGCTTTACAGACAGGCTGATAAAACCGTACAGGCTGGAGGAACTGCTTGCAGTTCTTAACAGAGCAGTAAATAAATAATTAACCCTTCACTTTTATCAGAGAAGTCTTCTTCCCCTTTCTGATTTTCCTCCTGTCAAGGGGTTCACCCTCCCAGGCCTTTTCAAGCACCATAAGTGCATCGTCATAGTCAAGGTCCTCGGGATTATATACCAGCGTTCCATCATCAAGAGAGAGCCGCGCGATATCAGGAAGTACCTCCCTGGGCACCATCATGTTACCGTTTCTGTCAACTATCTCTTTAAGGCATGTCGGGTGTTTACCCCCTGTTGCTTTTCTCAGTTCAGCATTCAATTCCCGTATTGCCGCAATGGT
>DAISJZ010000017.1:0-9500 GCA_036821145.1 Spirochaetota bacterium | reverse complement strand
TTTATAGCCATTACAGCTGTTGTATCACTGAGCGGATTTTTAGAAAGACAGGTATAGGCCTCACATGCATGAGTCATTGCATCCATCCCCGTGGCAGCTGTGATTGACGCGGGAAGGGTTTTGGTCATCCTTGAATCAAGCACAGCGAAATCAGGCAAAAGAAAGAGAGAGGGAAAGAGCATCTTCACGTCACGTTCATGATCCGCGATTACAGCGACCAGCGTCATTTCTGAACCTGTGCCTGAAGTTGTCGGAACAGCTATAAGGGGCTTAAGCCTCCTCTTGAGAGCACCGAACCCCACAAAATTCATAAGGTTATCTGAATTTTCTGAAACCAGAATATTCACCCCCTTGGCAGTATCAAGCACAGAACCGCCGCCCACAGCTATGATAGAATCACACCCCGCTGCCCTGTACTTTGCAGCAATATCCTTAACTGTCTTTACATCTGAATCAGCAGGCACATCATCGTATAATCCGCCTGCCTTCACTTTTGCCCCGAGGGCCTTCTTCACAGGCTCAATAAGCCCTGCACCGTTAACGCCCTTATCTGTAATAATCATCGGCTTTACCGACTTAACAGATGCGAGCATCTCCGGAAGCTTATCAAGAGCATTGTGCCCTGAAACTGTTCTTACTTTATTGCAAAATTCATAATATCCTGGTATCTGCATTATTCACTCCTTGTTTTTAACGCCTTGTTAGTTGGAAAATTCAATCAGAACGTAAACGTCCTCACATAGACCAGCACGCGGCCGGTATACTTCCGCAGGGGACTCATCTGTGACCATTTCGGATATCTCTTTACGGCAAGGGAAGTTATAAACTTCGGGAGAAGATAAGTTTCCACAATATTCAGTATCCTTATGAATGCCATTGTATCAGGCACATTACCTGAAACAGCAAGCCTGTTGTTTGCCGATGCAACGCATGTGGATTCCTGGAAAGTGAACATCAGCATTGCTCCCTCAATATTCTTCACTTTCATGTCGAGAGTAATTTTCTTTCCTTTAGGATTCCACCCCATATACTTAACCTTTCCGTTTTTATCCTTACCAACAATCATGCCGGGGCCCGAAGGTAGCACATGCAGATGCATCATGAAATCATCAGAAAGCCTGTTGAACTCCTCCTTCACTTCACGGTCAACACGTGACGCAGCCTGAATAGCGCGCCCCACAATCCAGAGCATAACAGCAACGTATATCTTTTTTATCAGCTTACTTCCGCTCTTTATCTCAGGGTATTTATTAATATTCATTATTTTTTACCTCCGGAAACTCTTTCCCCGTTATATGCAGATTCGAGGATCATCATTGCACTCCCTTTGCCGTACTGTTTCGCGAAGCTATCCTCAACAGCACCGGCTGTACTTTCGAGAATATAGTGCGGAATATTCAGCTCTTTTAAAGTAAGAGGCATATACTTACCCATATCTTTTACTATCTTAATAATTGCTTCCACCCCGAGACTCCCCCTGTCAGATTCAGCAGCTGCGCAGTAACGATCAATCCCCGCAACCGGAAGAAGGAGTTCCCCTCTCACCCCTTTTTTTGTATTTTTCAGTTTGTAGTCAAGGGCATACGGCAGGAGTATCGCAGCGCAGAGATCCCTGCTGTTCCCTGTCCTGGCAGCCAGATCCTCAGCGAGAGCGGAACCGATACCCTCCGGCGCATTCGACCATACAATCCCGGAGATCGCTATACCATTCGCGAGTCCCAGTCCTGCTTTGCCGGAACCGCCGGAGTTAACTGCTGCTGCAAGGTTTTCGCATATCAGCTGTATAGAGGCGAATGCGAATGAATCATTCATAGGGTTGGCCACATCTTCCGCAGATGCCTCCACAGCCTCTGCCAATGCCCTTAACGCAGGGAGTACGGTTTCAGTCTTCCCTCTTTTTTTCAGCATCCTCGGATCTATCACAGCTATATCAGGCATTAGTTCATCTGATTCAAAGATGCGCCCGTCTATCACACTCCGGGTTGAAGTCTCTCTCCCGGAAGAACCTGATGTCGGGATAACCGCAAAGGGGTAGAGATGCATATTGTCAGGGAGCGACTCGAACTGAATAAGGTCATCAGTTTTATATGACGCCAGCAGGTTCAGGGCCTTCGCTACTGATGCGCAGTTCTCCCCCCCTATGGCAATAATGGAATCGCAGCCACGGGCTCTGAAAAGCTGTGCCGCATCAAGCACCGTTTTTGTTGAAGGATATCCTGTAACGCCGTCAAACACTGCTCCTATCACAAGCCCTGAATCGCCATATGCATTAATTAGAACCCGGGCAAGTCCGTCATCAGCAGATCTTCTGTCAGTGATGACCAGCGGTTTAACCGCGTCCATGCTCTGCAGTTCATAAGGAATATTCTCCAGAGCTTTCTTCCCTGATATTATTCTTGTTTTATTAAAAAATTTAAAGTAATCCGGTATCTGCATAATCTCCTCACGCCACCTTCCCTTTTTTTATTTTCATTCTTCTTATTGTGCTCTCTTTCGGTATTCCGTTTTTATCAAAGCCCCGAACGAAGTAATACCTGTTAAGCATCTTTTCAAGGGGAATTGCCCTCTCCTTTGAATCGCACTTGCGGAATTCGCTAAGCAGCCTGTCAGGGAGAGTGTCATCTTTACGGGAGATACCCTCCGCGCAGTTCATCATCCGTTCAAGGACCTGGACCCTTGCCCCGACACGGAGGAAGGCCGTTATACCGAGCCTCTTCCCTGTAACTGCAGCCCATAGCTCCGGCCAGAGGCTCACATCAACAAATCTCATGGCAACGCCCGCCATAAGGTTCATCATGAACTTCAGCACAGGCCTCGGTGAGTATTTCATCAGCATCGTTTCCAGCTCATACGGGAAAACCGTGAACACGCAGGTCTGAAGGGAGTTTATGGCTGAATAGATATCCTCCTGGTACTTAACCATTGAAGCCTTGCTCCTGTAAGAGTAGGCGTCCATGAGACCAAGGTATACCTCAAGCCCGAATGCCGTTGATGAAAGGTGGCACGCCCCCCTGTTGGCCACAGCGTAAGATAGCCCCTGGCCGAATGCACCCCGCGGATCGTACGCTGCCATCTCAAGACCTTTGACCTGGATTGCAAACCCCTCTCCGCCGTATTTTTTTGAACACCACCGTGAACCCATTGCAAGGTCTTTACCTATCCCCTTCATATAAGCTATATCTTTTAGCACTTCACAGACACCATCCGCTGACCCGAACTTCAGGTCTGACTTAAAAAGGCCCCTTTCTGTTGCCTCCATTGCCCATGCGATTGTTCCGCCTGCGGTAATAGTATCCATCCCCATAAGTGTACATATCTCGTTGAAATCAGAAATCTTCACAGGATCAAATATCTCAAGGTTCGAGCCCATGAGTCCCACAGTTTCATATTCAGGAATCTGCCTCACCTGGCCGTTGATGTTCCCCTTATGCCCGCAGAGGATTGTGCATGGCTTGCATGTGCTGTACGAAGTTTTAAACTTTTCAGCCATCTCCTCCCCGGAAATTTTATGAGCTTCACCGTGAGTCCCGCCTGTAAAATTTCTGACAGGCAAAAGCCCCCCTGCGTTGTTAAGATTAACATTGGCATTGGTCCCGAAGTTCCTGTAGCTCCCGGAGGATATATCATTTCGATTTATGTAATCCGTGGCCTTCTTCTTTGCCTTATCAAATTTCTTCTGATTCACCGGAAGAAATTTAAATTCTTTCCCTTTTGCAGAGATCGCTTTGAGATTCTTGGAGCCCATAACCGCTCCCATTCCTCCGCGCCCCAGGAACCTGTGCCCCGAAGCAACATTGGCATAAAGCACGAGGTTCTCCCCCGCAGGACCTATGGCAAGGGCGCCCCCTGAATCTTTCGATATCGCCTCCTGGGTTTTCTGTGTATCCATCCCCCAGAGTTTTTTCGCGTCCCGGAACTCAACTCCCTTAGAATCTATATAAAGGTATACAGGAGAATTCGACCTCCCTTTAACAATCAGCCCGTCCCATCCTGAAGTCTTAAGCGCCATACCGAAGGCGCCGCCGCATGAACAGGATGTCATGATCCCCGTAAGAGGTGATTTTGTGACAGCGGCAAATCTCCCTGTACAGGGCGCCCCTGTCCCGAGAAGCACACCGGTGTGAATTGCAATCATGTTATCCTCACCAAGGGGATCAACTCCGGGCTCCATTCTGTCATATAACAGTTTCAGAGCCAGCCCCTTCCCCCCGAGATAAAGTTTAAGATCCTCTTTTGTAACTTCATACACTGTGAAGATCTTCTTAGTAAGATCAACCTCAAGGACCCTGTTGCTTGTGCCGGTTATCTCCTGCATAAGATTTCTCCTTCATTTTTTTTATTTTTGTTTAACAGGCATAATGAGGGGATCATCCCCCTCCGGATATTTTAAGGCAGGAAACTTCCGAGGATTCATTGAATTTTCTCCTCAGGGTGATTCTCTCCCCCCCTGAAAAAAAGGCAAAAGGGAAAAACTTCTCCATCCCTGCATCAGAAAGTATTTTTTTCAGCCTCGTACCTTTTCTGACATTGATTATTATACCGGTATCAGGATTATAATTAAGAATTCCCGACTCCTTTTCCAGACCGGAATAAAGTTTTAGTGTAATAATTATATCATTCATAAAGTTTAAAATCAATAATCCAATTCGGGACAGGCTATGCTATTATTAGCAGAGATTTTAAGAGTTTCGTCCGAATCTATATATCCGGACTTATTTTTTACAGAAACAGGGAGGAACGGGGTCAGAGCCGCGGAAAGTCCCGGAAAATTCATTCCATCTTTAGCAATGGATTAAATGCTACTTACGGTTTCTGCTTTTACGGAATTCCAGTGGTGTTACACCTGCTATTTTCGTGAAGGCATCATAGAAAGTAGATTTGGAGTTGAATCCCGCTTCGTAAGCTATGTTCAGCACAGTCCACTCGGTTTTTTCAACAAGCAGTTCCTTGGCAAATTCAACGCGGTAGGTATTCACGAAAGTATTAAAATTCATATTAAGCCTTTCATTAAGAAGCTGAGATAATTGATGATGGGTTATATCAAGAATTGCGGCAACATCTTTCAATGTTATCTCTTCATTCAGATACAGCCTTTCGCTTTTCATTACAGAATCAAGCCCCTCCATGAGAGCGTCAACATCAATCCCTTTCAGCAGAGATCTTGAATAGCCCCCCTTCTTAACATTCATTGAGAGGAGCTGCAGAAAGTGCGGATATCTTATACTTACAAGATAAGTGAATATAAAACAGATAGAGATAAACAGCGCACTGCGCCTGATGAAAGCGACGTCACCGGAGAGATACCCGGGAATAGCAAGCAGCGTTGCCACTGTGGAACCGATTGAATAGATAAAAGTTATGTAAATTATACTTTTATCATCCCCCTTCCCTTTCATCGAGGGAACCAGTATCCTTATTAGTGCGAGGTGATACAGAAGAAGCTGAAGAACAGCACCTGCTGTTGTCAGCTTAAATATCAGGACACCCGGGGAATTTCTGTTATTGAAAAAATCATTTACCATAATGATCTTCAGATTCTGTTCAAGCATCACAAGGTATGTATCGCAGGCGAATGCGAGTAAAGCAGGAATAAAAAACAGGTAAAACCTGCGGGGAGGCTCAACTCCGGGAAAAGCAACGACAAAATATGCATAATAAAGTACAGGTGAAAAAATGAACATTACTGTCGAGTGATACGAGATTAACTCCGGGGTGAAAATTATAGCCTGAGTAACGACCGAATAAAACTGGAGCAGTATTACTCCCAGCAGGCTGAAAAGGACAAAAAGATTAATATTCTCCCTTTTCCTTTTTTTCACCATAAGCTGTCCTGTTGCAGTCAGAAAACATGACAGCCCTGAAAAAAATATAAATTTTTCCGCAATTGTAATAATCATAACTGTTTACCGGCAGAACAGATATTATCATACCCGCTTATAAGACTTCAAGCTTTTTCTCATCTCTCAGGCATCTATCAGGGTAAATATATTTCAGATAAATTTCTGATAAAGTTGATTTTCACAATATCTTAAACTATTTTTAAACAAAGATTACCGGAACGAACTTCTGAAATGAAAGACTTATTCAAAAAAACACGGAAAAGGGATCTCCTGCTGAAACCTCTTGTGTCTGTACTTCTTCTTGCGGGTATAACAATCGGCACATTTCTCTATTTCCATCAGCAATGGATAGAATCTCTCTCAAAAAAAGTTGAGCTCCAGCATCGTCAGAACATCTCACAGATTACCGGAATAGCACGCAATACAATAGAACCGGTACTTGTACAGTACCGCGAAAAAAAAATCAGCCGCAGTAAAGCCTTAGGGGAAATACGTAAAACTGTACGGCAGATGACATACAAAGATGAATATGGAGATAACTACGTATTCATGAGCGCCTATGACGGTACAATGCTTGTTCAGCCTTTTGAACCGCAGAAGGAGATGACAAACCAGTGGGACCTGCGTGATAACAACAGGGTATACATAATCCGGGAGCTGGTTAAAGCTGCAAAAACATGCCCCGATGGTTCTTTCATAAAATATCATTACTATCTGCCTAAAGTTCACTCCCTGCAGGAAAAGCTTGCTTACGTCATCGGGATTCCGGAACTTCAATGTTATATCGGAACCGGAATGTATATGCAGATGGCTGTTCAGGAACAGAAAGATATTCTGAAAAGAATTAAATACAGCTCCATCTGGTTTTTTATAGCTATTCTAATACCACTGTCACTTGCGATTCTATTTATCCTTAACAGAAACCGGCTGCTTTTAAACGAAATCAGTTCACGCGAAGCAGTTGAAGATGAGCTTAAAAAGAGTGAAGAGAAATACCGCTCAATTTTTGAAAACGTCCCCCAGGGGATTTACCAGACAGATCCTGACGGGCGTTTCAGGAATGCCAATAAAACCCTGGCGAAAATGTACGGCTATAATTCCGCTGAAGAGATGATTAAAAACACATATAATGTGGCTGACCAGTATTACGCTGATCCCTGTTACAGGGAAAATTTTCTTAAAACTATGGAAGAGAAGGGTTATGTTGAAAAATTTCTGACAAGATTCAAAAGAATTGACGGTTCATTTTTCTGGGGAACTAATAATTCAAGGGTAGTAAAAGATGACAACGGCAATGTGCTTTACTACGAAGGTTCTATCGAAGATATTACGACCCTGATTGAAGCTCAGGCAAGGGCAGAACATTCAGAAGAAAAGTTTTCTAAAATATTTTTAACTTCACCTGAATTAATCGTCATAACGCGTCTGCATGACGGCAAATTTATAGACGTCAATCCCGGATTTGAAAAAATAACCGGCTGGAAGAAAGAGGAAATTAAAGGGTTAACATCACTTGATATTAATTTCTGGGATGATATCTCCCGCAGGCAGGAGATGTTTGACGATCTTAAATCAGGGGGGAGTGTGCTTTACAGGGAGATCGCTTTCAGGCGTAAAGATGGTTCACTGCGACATGGTATATATTCAGCCAGAACAATTACCATTGCTGAGGAAGAATGCCTTGTATTCGCAATGCATGATATTACTGAACGTAAACATCTGGCAGGAGAACAGCGTAAACTTGAACAGCAGCTCTACTACTCCCAGAAGATGGATGCCATAGGTAAACTCGCAGGGGGAGTTGCCCATGATTTCAACAATATACTCGCCGGTATACAGGGGCTTGTCTCGCTGATGCTTATTAAAAGCTCCCCCGATGAACCGCTGCATAACAAACTGATAAAGATCGAAGAGCAGATAAAAAGGGGGACATCCCTCACAAAACAGCTTCTCAATCTTGCGCACGAAGGTAAAAACGAAAAAACTGTAATAGATATCAATGAACTTCTCGATAAAAGCGTTGAAATTTTTAAGGAAACGAAGAAAGGGATTGAGATCAATTTCAAACCGGGGAGCAATATTCATCCTGTTGAAGCTGATCCTGGGCAGATAGATCAGGTTATCCTCAATCTTTTTATTAACGCGGATCACGCAATGCCTGATGGAGGATTTATCACTCTTAAAACAGATAATATTACTATCGATGAAAGCGACTCAAAAAGATTTGAACTTAAGCCCGGCCACTACGTAAAGATCTCAGTATCAGATACAGGGACCGGGATGGACAGTGAAATTATAAAAAAAATATTTGATCCATTTTTCACAACAAAATCGGAAAGTGGCGGTACCGGGCTTGGACTTGCTTCAGCATACGGGATTATACGGAACCATGACGGTATAATCGACGTTTACAGCGAACCGGGCCATGGCAGTACATTTAATATTTATCTCCCCTCATCAGCAAAAATAACAGGAGAAAAAGAAAGCCTACCGGCAAAAAACATCTTTTACGGCAGCGGGACAATACTGATAGTTGATGATGAACACTCGGTTCTTGAAGCAGCTTCTGAGATGCTCCTTATCCTCGGATATAAGGTTTTACAGGCATCTTCAGGAGAGGAAGCGATCTCAATATACAGCGAGCAGAAAGATGTTATCAGTCTTGTCATACTGGATATGATAATGCCTGTAATGAGCGGCTCACAGGTACTCAAGGCACTCCGTGAAATCAATCCCGAGGTCAGGATAATACTTTCAAGCGGATACGTTATGCAGGGGAACGCGATAAAAGTACTTGAGTATGAATACAGCAATTTTATGCAGAAACCATACAGCTTAATTGACCTGTCACGAATTGTGCATGAGGCATTGGTTTAATAATCACCTTAATTATTGCCTCTTCAAAGACCCCGAGCAGACATCACCCTCCTCCGCACCTTCAAGCCATTTTTTTAAATCAGCAGTCCGGGCTTCGGTGAGATCTTTAAGAAGAAAAAGCTGACACATGGATCTTGCTGAACCGGCTTTGCTGCTGTAATCAGGGAACTTCAGTTTTAACTCCGCGTCACGGAATTTAATCCAGAGGTTTTGTGATTCCTTAAGGTTACGGATAAATACTTTATCAGATTTATACTCTTTCAATATCTTATTGTAGAGATCATTAAGCGCTGTATCTGCCAGCTTGTAGTCCTGCGAAGCTGCATAAGTCATTTCACTTTGAGTCTGGGCGTAAAGGTCTGCTGACAGAAAAAGAACCATGATAAACAATACAAATCTGAATTTATTCATTACAGGCTACTCCTCTTTAACAAATACCAGAAACTTCCGGTCACATTTTTTAAAACATACATACTGATTTAAGGAATTTCCATAATTCTGTACAGTAATTTTTCCTTCAGAGTATAGCCCCTCAATTGCCGCATTATCTCCACCACGGTGTGTGCCGTTGAAAGCAAGGTAAGCATCTTCACCATCTTTCACAACAGAAATCAGACCCGTACTTTGCATACCTGTACCGCTGATTTCATAAGAATATCCGCTGTTTTCTTTTTTAACTGTTATTACTATATCACACACCGGGCCGTCTGATAGTTTATAAATACCGGAGAAGTCTGTCTCTTCCATCTTTATATAATCAATCAGTATATATCTGCTCTTCCC
>DAISJZ010000016.1:0-42524 GCA_036821145.1 Spirochaetota bacterium | reverse complement strand
CTTGTTGATATACCGCTTTCATTATCAAGAAAAACATAAACCCTGCTTACATCCAGATGTTTTCCGATAATATTAAGGGTGCAATTCATCTGCTGATCAAAGCTTTCCAGCCTGATAAAAGTTAAAGCAATCTCTGAAAGAAGTTCAATGTTTTTCATATTTTAATTATAATTATAAGCTGATAAACAGGCAATAATAATATTATTATGATTTCTCTCAATTAATGAGTTATATTTAAAATAGAGCAATTATCCCGTTTAACGGAGGCGCCAGATGATAATAGGAGTCCCTGAAGAGATTAAAATCCGTGAAAAACGTGTTGCCATGACTCCCGCAGGAGTTCATGCGCTGACAGGACTTGGGCATACCGTTTTAATTGAAAATGAAGCCGGGATCGGTTCCGGGATATCTGATGAAGAGTATGAAAAAGCAGGTGCTGAAATTATTAAAACAGCCGCGGAAATATGGAGCCGCTCTGACATGATTGTAAAGGTAAAGGAGCCTGTGGGACCGGAACCCGGTATGCTTCGTGAAGGGCAGATAATTTTCACATACCTTCACCTTGCGGCAGATGATAAACTTACGGCTTCATTGCTTCAGCGCAAAACCATAGGAATAGCTTATGAAACTATCCAGCTTGATAACGGGGCCCTACCGCTCCTGGCGCCGATGAGTGAAGTTGCCGGCAGGCTTTCCATACAGATGGGTTGTGCGGCACTCGAGACAAAAAACGGAGGTAAAGGCCTCCTGCTGTCCGGTGTTCCGGGTGTTGCGCCCGGCATAGTAACAGTTCTCGGAGGCGGCACTGCAGGTACAAATGCTGCACTGGTGGCATCCGGAATCGGCGCTGAAGTAAGAATACTTGATATAAGCATTGAAAGGCTAAGGTATATTTCAGATGTATTCAAGTCCCGCGTTACACCTTTAATGTCTAATGCTCTTAATATCGAAAAATGCGTCAGGGAATCAGACCTGATAATCGGCGCTGTCCTCATCCCCGGCTCAAAAGCACCAAAACTTCTCGACAGGGGCCTTATATCATCTATGCGCCAGGGCTCAGCCTTTGTTGACATTTCAATTGACCAGGGAGGCTGTTCCGAAACAAGCAGGCCCACCACACACGATAACCCGATGTATGCTGAATATGGTGTAGTTCATTACTGTGTAACAAACATGCCGGGCGCAGTACCCCGCACATCAACTTTTGCACTTACAAACGCCACTCTTCCATATATTATTGCGATTGCTGAAAAAGGATATCAGAAAGCAATAAAGGATGACAGATCCCTGGCTAAAGGCCTGAATACTCATCTTGGCACTCTTACATGCAGAGAGGTAGGTGAATCATTAAATATGGGCTGGGAGAAGATCTATTTCTGATCTCAGGGGAGCCTGTTGAATATATCAAGAAAAGCGTCAAAGTTTTTTAGAAAAAGCAAAAGAAGTTCAGGGTCAAAAATTATACCTGAATTTTCTTTCATAAACTTCAGTGAATCATCCATTGTCCATGCTTCTTTATAAACACGGGCATGTGTAATTGCATCAAAGACATCAACAACAGTTGTTATCCTTGCGGAGAAAGGAATTTTATCACCCGCAATACCATTGGGGTACCCCTCACCGTTCCACATCTCATGATGATTCAGAGCAATTTCAGCTGCAAGCTGAAGCACCGGGAGTGATGATTTGTGAAAAATATGGTATCCCATTACTGTATGCTGCTGAATTAATTTAAATTCATCATCAGTAAGTTTACCGGGTTTATTCAGTACAAGGTCTGATATCCCTATTTTACCCACATCATGCATAGGGGACGCGACCTTTAAATCTTCAGCTTCTTCATTACTCATGCCTGCCAGTTTTCCAAGGAGCGCGGCATACTCCGACACCCGGAGTACATGGTTCCCCGTTTCATGTGAACGTGTCTCCACAACATCACCAAGTCGCAGAATAATCTCTTTCTGTGTAAGGATCAACGAACGGCTCATCTCAAGAACCTGTTCTGTCTTTTTACGGACTTCTTCTTCAAGGTGCTCTTTATAAAGCCTGTTCTCCTTCAGCAGTCTTGCACGTTCAAGAGCCCTGTTCAGAGTTAGACTCAGAACTGAAAAGCTCTCTATAGGTTTACCGAGAAAATCCCAGGCACCTTTACGGATTGCCTCCACGGCTTTGTCAAGAACACCGACTCCGGATAGCACAATGATAGGCATCTCAGGATAGAGGGGGAAGGTCTTTTCTATAACGCCAAACCCGTCAACACCGGGCATATTCAGATCAAGGATCATGGCATCATACTCTTTTACAGCAAGCTTCTCAAGTGCTTCAATGCCGTTTGAGGCAGTTTCAGGAAAGCAGCCGGTATCCTCAAGGTAATCAGCTATTGATTCCCTTATGGCCATTTCATCATCAACAACAAGGATACTTTTCCCTTTAGATTCCATAAATCACCCTCCGCATCCCGGTTTAAACTCCGCAGCATTAAGGAGTTCACTGAGATTTTCAGCAGGTTTGTGAACAACACACTCCTCTGTAATACCTATAGAACGTAAATTCTCTGTTATATTAAAATCAACGGAGCCTGTATATATAACGTATTTAAGGCCTCTCCTGATGCTGTTTGCTTTATCTATAAATTCAAGCCCTGTCATTCCCGGCAGCCTCATATCAACGATAATACACTCCGCTGTATCAGTTTTGAGATACTCAAGGGCTTCTTCAGCGGAATTGAACGGATTTACCTGCCATCCGTTATCCTCAAAAAAATCCTGTATCGGAATTCTTATATATTCCTCGTCATCGATAATTATAAGCCGTTTAAGCATTTAAAACCCTCTTTTTTCAACTGGAAGTGATATAATAAACTTTGTCCCTTCACCGGGTTCTGACTCTACTGTTATTGAACCTCCATGGCCTGTTACTATTATATGATAAGATACGGAAAGCCCAAGCCCTGTGCCCCCCCCGACTTTACCTGCTGTAAAAAAAGGCTCAAAGACTCTCTTCTTAGTGGCGGCATCCATACCGGGTCCGTTATCCTTAAACTCGATTTTTATTGAACCGTTACGATGTTCAGTTGTGATATTTATAACATGTTCACAGTCTGCCGAACCGCATTCAAACATTGCTTCAGCTGAATTTTTAAGAAGATTCAGGAATACCTGTTCAAGCTGTGTTTCCGCACAGGGGATCTCAGGAAGTTCCCCGTAATATTTGTTTATCCTGATATTTCTAAAATCATAGTTCTTGCGTAAATCATAATCATTCGAGGCAAGGTCAAGAGCTTTATCAATTATTGAATTTATATTCAGGAAATCAAATTTTGATTCTGTCCCCCTGCTGAATTTAAGCATATTCGCCACAATCTTTGCTGCCCTTGCACCTGCATCCCTTACAGCAGTGAGATACTGATCAACTCTTCTTGCCCGGACATACTCCTTTATATTCTGCAATTCAGTGCCCGCTGCCTCTGCTGCAGCAATATTTCCCGGGAGATCATCAAGCATACGGTGAAGAGCATTCTCCGCGTTCTGCATAATTATACCGAGAGGATTATTAATCTCATGAGCCATACCAGCTGCAAGCCCGGCAACTGTAATCATTTTCTCCGACTGAATAAGCATCTCCTGTGTTTTCTCACGTTCAGTAACGTCATCCACAAGCCCTTCAATAAACTGCGGTCTGCCGTCAGAACCGGTGACAAGTCTCATATTCAATCCGCCTCTGAATTCCATACCGTCACTCCGTTTCAGGTTAACTATACCGGAAAAAGAATTTGTTCCGGACATCATCCGTTCTCTTATCATCTGCCATTCACTTCTGGAGGCATAAACCCCTGCAGTGGAATTGTTAAGACTATTTCTTGCTTCTTCAAGATTTGAAAAACCGAAAATTTTAAGACACGCGGGATTGATATCTATCAGGCTTCCGTCAATACCGGTTCTGAAATACCCCACTGTCATGTTGTTAAATATATTTCTGAACTTCTCCTCACTTATCCGGAGAGCCTCTTCAGCTGATTTTCTTTTTGTTATATCTTCAATGATTATAACTATATTGGTTATTCTTCCGGATCCCTCTTTTAATGGATACGCTCTCCCCGTTATCCACAGATCCCCCCCCTCTCTTCCGGCAAGGTCACGGTCATAATAATACTCAGGAAAATCGAGTGGCTCTCCTGTAAATGCTCTTTGAAGAAGCGGCTTAAGACCTTCCAGTTGAGGATCTTCAAGTATATTATATTTGCCTATTGCAGCATTTACATCAGCACTCCACATTTTCATCCACGCTTCATTGGCATCAACCAGCGTACCCTGCATGTCCAGTATCAGCATAGGGAGTGTTGACTGTTCCATTACAGCTTTAAACTTCATCTCACTTTCACGAAGAGCAATTTCAGCCCTGTTCAGTTCAGTAATATCATTCAGAGTGGCGCATGCACCGGCGGAAAGATTATCAGGATCAACAGGAGTGAGAGTTATAAGGGCATCAACTATATCTCCGTCTTTATGACGGACACGTGCTTTTGTTATGCCATTCCCCTCTCTTAACATCATTCCGTAAAGTTCACGGCCCGCACGCTCATATTCCTCATCATCAATATAAATAATCCGTGTCAGGCTCCCAACCAGTTCACTCTCTTCATAACCAAGCAGATTACAGAGATAGCTGTTGACTTTTAAAAACTTCCGGTCAACAATCATCCCCACCCCCACAAGCAGTGCATTAAAAAGGCTTTTCAGCTCGGATTCACTATTGATGAGACTCTGCTGTGTATCAATAAGCTCCTGGTTAATTGCCTCCATCTCTTCCATGGCAGCCTGCATCTCTTCATTGGCAGCTTCAATTTCCAGATTTTGTGATACTATATTCATATTCGCTTCGTAGAGTCTGAAAGCCATCCTTATGGATGCCATAAGTAAAGCATCACCTGTATTTTTCACCACAAAACCGTATGAATTTATCTTCTCAGCTTTTTCAATAACATCAGCACCTGTGTGCTCTGAAATAAAAACCACTGGTAATTCACGCTTTTTTAAAATTACTTCAGCAGTATCAACTCCATCAATATCACCTTCCAGTGTAATATCCGCCAGTATCAGATCTATACTTTTATCCAGTTCCGCTGTTCTTACAGCATCTTCTCCTGATGATACACGCACAACGGAAAAACCCTCCCTCTCAAGCATAGAAATATATACTTTTGCGGTAATATCCTCATCTTCAATCAGCAGTATCCTTCTGGAAGAGTTTTTCATATTATTACTGACATGTTGTCCTGTTAATATTTAACGTCTTAAGTTTATCTAATAATCATCCCTGAAACTGCCACAGGTAAAAAGCATTATTGTTAATATAATGAAAAATCATGCAAATAGCAATCCATAGCATTATTTTATTATATTACCGCATAACAGTAAGAACACATTTCAAATTATTCAGGCACATCAACAGGCGGAGAATAAGATTTATATGATACGAAGTTATATGCTGATATCGGGTTTAAAAGATAACCTGCTTTCATGAATTTCTCATTTCAGTCATTATCATCTATGAGATCAGGATAATACTTTTTAGCGCACTCGGGACATATTCCATGGCTGAACTCCGCACCTGAATGCTTTCTGATATATGACTCTATCTGTGTCCAGTAGCCCCTGTCATCCCGGATCTTTTTACAGGAGGAGCATATAGGGAGAAGTCCGCTGAGTGTTCTTACCTCAGAAATTGCATGTTTTAATTCTTCAACAGTTTTTTCAAGTTCCTGCTCGGTTTTAATACGTTCATTGATATCCTCAAGGAGAGCCCGTTCTGTTTCAGCCCTTGTAGTTTCAAAATGATATGCTATCCATGATATGCATAACATGAAAATACCGATATTCATCACTGCTACAAGAGGGATGGCATTCACACCTGTCCTGTGGCTTATCATGTAAAGAGCTGTAGAAACCGGGATATAGATAAATGTTATGATTATCCCCTTTTTTTTACCGAGCAGATAAAAAGCAAAAAAAGGGCAGAGAGCATTCCAGACAGCAACAGTTGAGTGCGCTCCCGGGCTTGCTGAAGCGAATAATCCCAGAGAACATGAAGACACAACAAAGAGAAAACTGACGAATCTCAGCCGCAGGGGATTTTTAATCAGGAAAAGCATCCACAAAGAGATAATAAAAATAACTGATTCAAGAATCGCAAGAGAATATATCCCACGGAAATAATTGATGAGAGCAAATACCGGACTTATACATGACAGCAGAATAATAAAAGTATGTAGAAGATCATATCTTCTATTTAATGTTGTGCTCCAGTTATTTGAATCTCCCGGCCCGGAGTAGTTATTCAGCATTTTATATAATCCATAGAAAGTATTGCATTTCAGATTCTTTGACAGTACAAAACAGAGATATTAAAGCCTTTCATAATTCAAGGAAATTTCTGCAAAAAATCTTAAATAACACCTGTGGCATCATCAGCTTTTTGTGGTCTCTTTAACTTTTCTGGAAAGCTCACTCAAAGAATAGGGTTTCTGTATAAAACCTGTTACACCAAGATTCATTACTTCATCAACACGGTAATCCTGCCTGAATCCTGAGGCAAGGAGAACTTTTACTTCCGGATTAATATTCTTTAATTCAGCATAAACTTCTCTCCCTGACATGCCGGGCATTGCCATGTCAAGCAGCACAGCATCAATAACGCTATGCCTGTTTCTATATAAATCAACACCAGCCCTGCCGTTTTCCGCGGCAATAACATTATATCCGCACTCTATAAGGATATTTTCCGCCATGAGCCTCACTATATCTTCATCATCAATCACGAGAATGGTACCTTCACCCTTTTCAATCACAGATTCAGAACCGGCATGCTCCGTCTCTTCCCCCTCTTCAATTTCCGGGAAATAGACATTAAATGTTGAGCCGATACCCGTTTCAGAATATACATCAATGAATCCGTGATGGTGGTGGATAATACTGTAAACCATTGCAAGCCCCAGCCCTGTACCCTGGTCACGCTCCTTTGTTGTAAAGAACGGGTCAAAAATATTCCTGAGTGTATCCTCATCCATACCTATACCGGTATCACTATGACTGATCACCCAGTAAGATCCCGGTTTAGCTTCAGGATGTACCGAACAGAAATAGACATCCGCTTTTATATGCCTTATCGATACAGAGAGAGTCCCTCCATGTTTATCACCCGGAGCTCTCATAATAGTCATTGCGTGTGAAGCGTTCACGCAGAGATTAAGCAGAACCTGTTCAACCTGTGAAGGGTCTCCATTGATTACCGCCTTTCCCTGTGCAAAATCCGCTATTATTTCAATAGATTTATCAAATGTATTATGACATATCTGCATCACGTTTCTTAATGAATTATTGAGGTCAAGGGGTTTCATGGCAACTTCATACCGCCTCGAAAGAGTGAGAAGCTGCTGTACCATTTCTGCTGCGCGTTTACCTGACCTGTCTATTATATCAATGTAGTTGCTGAACTTTTCATTCAGTATATTTTCTTTTGTCATAATATGCTTGATGAGGCTCACAGTGCCGACTATACCGCTCAGCACATTATTAAAATCATGCGCAAGCCCTCCTGCAAGATTACCTACGGTTTCCATCTTCTGGGCCTGACGGAGCTGCTCATCGATGCGGCGAAGATCAGTTACATCTTCAATACGGATAACAGCACCTTCAATATTTTTTGCGACAAGAGGATAGAGCATCAGATTATAATAACGCTTCTCTCCATTTTTCTCAAGGAGAAAGTCAGGGACAGAGTACGCACGTTTATCTGTTATTGCGTTTCTCATTTTAGTTATCGCCGGAGCAAAATCCTCAAGGACATTGTGGAGTGGAGTACCAACAGCCTCTTCCATCGTAATTCCTGATGCTTTCTCGGTTTTCCTGTTGATCAATGTTACATTCATTTCCGCATCAACACCTGCCAGCATATCCGGAATTGAATCAATTATATTACCAAGGTAGTTCTTGAGAGTCTGAATTTCCTCTTCTGCAATTTTACGTTCAGTGATATCAATAAAAGCTGCAATAACCTTTATCACTTTTCCCGCTGAATCATATTCAGGGTATGCATCACAGAGAATCCATTTATAAATTTGACCATCCGATTTGCTTAAGCCTACAACTAAACCGGTTACAGTTTTTCCTGTATTATAAACTATTTCCGCCGGCAGCTCGTCATGCTTCAATAATCTTCCGTCATCTCCCCAGGCTGACAAACCGGTTGCACCTGATTTAACTCCGGTCATCTTTTCACCGGCAAGATTTAAAATCCTTGAAGCGCTCGGATTAGAAAGAATAATCTCTCTCTCACTATTAAAAACAATAATGCCTGCTGAAAAATTTTCAACCAGGGCCCGGTACTCCTTCTCACTATCCCTCAGCATCTTCTGGGCGTGCTCAAGCTCAAAATTAGCGGCGATCAGTTCCTCGTTCTGAGCTTCGAATTCCTCGTTCGTAGCCATGAGCTCTTCATTGGCAGCAGTGAGCTCCTCGTTGAGAATTTTAAGTTTATCCTGTGCTTTCTCAATTTCTGAAATGTCAACATTTGTACCCACAAAGCAGATTACTTTCCCGTCACTATCAATAACAGGAACTGTATTTGTGTATGTAGTAATTATAGTATTATCATTTATCAAAAATCTGAACTTAGAAGAGCCGGGAATTTTTTCCTTCAGACTTTTTTTCCAGACTTTAATAACCTCATCCCTGTCATCCGGATGAATAAGTGCTGCCCAGCCGCTGCCAAGGCTCTGCTCAAAACTCAGCCCGGTCATATTCTGCCATGCGGGATTTGTATAAATTACAAGGCCTTCTGCATCAGCAAGAAAAATCCCTATGGGCGCGGATTCTGTAAGCATCCTGAATTTTTCCTCGCTCTCCCTCAACTTATATTCAGCTGATTTCCGTTCAGTAATATCCCTGAAATACCAGACCCTGCCGAGATAAGCACTATCACCGGTTTTAACAGGCGCCGAATATCTTTCAACAGTTCTGCCGTCTTTAAAAAGTATTTCATCACTGCTCCTTTCATCAACATGTGTATACAGATAATCAACCTTACTGATAAAATCATCAGGATTAACGATGAGACTTTTCGCATACCTGAGCATTTTGTCATCATCTCTCTCAGCGATAAGTTCATCGGGTATATGCCAGATTTCAGAGAAACGTTTATTCGCGCTAAGGGTTTTCCCGTTAGAGTCAACTATAATAATACCGTCCTGCGAAACATCCTGCTCAGCTGAGAGTATCGCGTTCTTGAGAGTTAACTCCTCTTCAATAATCTTTCTTTCAGTAACATCAGTGACAATCCCCTCCAGTGCAGCAGGGTTCCCTTTTTCATCTCTGATCATCACATTTCTCTGATGGAGCCATTTCTCCTCCCCCTCAGGTGTAATGATTTTATATTCATAATATGGAGAAACGGAACCGTTCAGCAGTCTGTTCCACTCCTCCAGGAAATAATCACGCCACTGCGGATGAATTGCCTCTGCTATTAACTTAGGCTTCGCATACACCTGTTCAGGAGTATAACCGAGAACCCGCTCTGCTGAAGGACTTATATATTCATATATCCCTTCCGGAAGCTTCATCCTGTAGATAACATCCGGTGCATTCTCAGCAAGCCGTCTGAAACGTTCTTCGCTTTCACGCAGAGACTCCTCCACTGCGCGCTGTTCTGTCAGGTTAATGCCGGAAGAGAGTATTACCTTTCTCCCTGCGACTTCAACCACTTCAGAGAAGAAAAGCGATTTCTGAATTTTACCGGTTTTTGACACAAAATCAATTTCAAGATTAGCTGCGAACCCGTTCTTCATTATAGATTCAATTATGCGGTTCCGATCTTCGATGTTTCTATATATATTTATCTCAGATGGGGTACGCCCGATGACCTCATCCCTCTCAAATTCAAGAGTTCTCAGCCATGCATTATTTGCTTCTATGATTCTGCCGTCTGAAATTTCAGAGATAGTCATGTTGCACGGATTATTAAAAAAAGCTTTATTAAAAAGATCTTCAGCACGTTTCCTGTCAGTAATATCCCGTACAACACCTTCAACACCGGCAATATTCCCTTCATCATCATAATAAAAATGGCTGCTTGTTGAAACTACTACAGGTGAGCCGTCCTTTTTTTTCAGATAAGTTTCATAATCGGTGACCTTCCCTTCCCCTTTAAGAACAGACAGCAGAGTGTCACGATCGCTTTTATTATAGTAAATATCTTCAGCCAGGCTCAAGCCTGCTACTTTATCATCAGGATCATATCCGAGCAGTTTATATACGCTGGGACTTGCCATTATAATTCTGCCGTTAATGTCACTTCTATATATTACATCCTGGGTGTTATTAATAATGCTCGTGTAAAGTTGTTCAAGTCTGGCATGTTCAATTTTTTCAAGTTTATCTTCTGTAATATCAACCGCAAATCCTGATATACGGATGATTTCACCATGTCTGTCTCTCACTGGGAAAATCCTGGTGGCTATCCATCGTACAGACCCGTCAGGCTTACAAATCCTGTAATCAGGAAATTCATTAAAGTAGGAATCAGTCTTCAAATCGATGGCTTTATTTAACACCATATCCCTGTCTTCAGGATGGATTACGTCAAAAAGAGAAGCAGGTTTTTTATAAAGATCTTCTACATTCAAACCGTAGATCTTTTCATAGGCAGGGCTTAAATAGTATATTTTTTTCCAGTCGATACTCACAACAAAAAAAGCTTCACGTATCGTTTCAGCTATATATTGAAGGGCTTCTCTCTCCCTGTTGAGTTTTATCCCCGCTGCTGACTTTGCGCATAAAACATATACAGCTCCCCCGGCAAGGAGCGAAGATATAACAGAGGTTAGAATAATTATTATAATAGACAATTAACTCTTCCTGGTTCTGATTTTGCCGGAAATATAATCACGGAACTGAATTATAAAATAACCAATATGTTATTTTTAGTCAAAATATTATTCCAACTAATTACTTATTGCCGTTAGAATTGTTTTGATTTTTCCCATTTTATCACGAAGAAACGATTGTAAATCAGACAATGGTAATAGAACTGAAGGCTAATCTTTTTTTGGGTAAATCAGTTATCATCCATACCGACATTAAATTTCGATACCTGACCGAATAATGAAAGAGCCATCCTTTTAACCATTTCATCCAGATCAATTGCCTTCTTTGTGATTTCCAGATTATTTTCAGCAGCCTCATGAATCAGCTTCATGGCATTGTTTACTTCAGTAAGATTTGACGACTGTTCCTTTGAAGCCGCGTTAATTTCAGAAATCTCGGATGAAATCTTTTTAGCATAATCTGTTATTATTTTGAGAGAATCGGCGGTCTTAAGAACAAGAGTATTGCCCGCTGCGATTTTCTGAACTGTGTCATTTACAAGTTTCTGAACATCCGCAGAGGCTGAAGCGCTTCTTTGAGCAAGATTCCTTACCTCTCCTGCAACAACAGCAAACCCCCTGCCATGTTCCCCGGCCCTTGCAGCCTCAACTGCCGCATTAAGCGCAAGTAGATTCGTCTGAAAAGCAATGCCGTTAACAATATCAATAATCTCATTAATTTTTCTGCTGCTCAGCGAAGCCTCCTCCATGGCCCTGAGAGTTTCAGAGACAGCTTCATCACCCTTTATTACAGCATCAAAAGTAAGTTCAGCATCCCTGTTGGCCTGTTCAGCACTATGTTCATTTGAAAAAACTGTTGATGAAAGTTCAGAGAGAGAAGTAAAAGCTTTTTCAATCATTTCAAGCTGTGAAGCATTGGCAGTTGAAATATTTTTAAAAATCTCCATTATATCATCAAGATTTTCAATAAAAGTCGTTGCAGAGAACCTTATACTCTTGATAATTTCATCAAGTCCCTCTGCAGTTATATTCATCATTTTGAATATTTCTCTATGACCTGAAACTCTATCAAGGTTGATTCTATATGTAAGATCATTCCCGTGAAGTGAATTAATGCACTCCACAAGGAGGTTCAGGGGCTTTACAAATGTATTATAATTCTTCCCCGCTGCAAGCAGGGCAAGTATCAGTCCGGCTGCAAGAAGAGCCACAGTCAGCTTTAACATCTGAAAGCCCTGCAAACCTGTAAATATCCCGATGGGATAAATAAAAAGGGAAAGAAGAAGTTCAACCCGCAGCAGAGTTTTAATAACATACTTTCGTTTTGATATTATACCATTTTCCATAATTGTTATATAATATACTTATAAATAATTAAATCCTCCAGCAAAATAGAGTAGAAATATCAATAAGATATAAATTTTCTTCCTTCACACCATAGTAAGGATATTTATTTTTTTCTTGACTCCTATATAATCTTAAATAATATATAGACAGATGCTCAGGATTCATTAAAATCAAATTATACAGATTAAAATATGATATTATCTAAAAGTTCCCGGTTATCAGAACAGGTATTAAACGGGGAAAAGGTCAGGCTGACTTTTCATTATAACAACAGGGAAATTACCCGTTTCGTTAACTCTGTATTCACAAAAATTCTCGCAAAAACCGACATGCTCTACCTTCAGGGCCCGGTAGAAAATGTAACCAGGGAACTGATAATAAATGCCGTTAAAGCAAACTCCAAGCGGATCTATTTTAAGAAACAGAACCTCGACATAAGCAACCCTGAACATTATGAAGAAGGGATGACAAGTTTTAAGAATTTCATGGTTGAACAGATGGAGCAGCTGCCCGAAGAACTTAAAGAGAGCGGCTACCGTGTTGAATTAAACCTCCGCAAAGATAATGATGGTTTTGTTATACTGATTAGAAACAATACCGGGCTCCTCCCCTTTGAAGAGGAGAGAATAAAGATGAGACTGGATAAAGCACGCGAATATACAGACTTCGCAGATATATATATGGACGTTGCTGATGATGATGAAGGTGAAGGCCTTGGCATACCTCTTACAATGCTTTTTCTTAAAAACTCAGGCATAGGTGATTCGTCATTCAGGATTGTTTCAAATGGAGCCATTACACAGTCCTCTTTCAGGATTCCGTTAAAAACACAGGCAGCGGAGATGACAAATATAATAAGGGATAAACTCGTCAGTGAGATAAGTGACCTCCCTACATTCCCTGAACACATCATGGAACTGCAGGCCATGTGCAGAAACAGAGATGTATCCCTGAACAGTATTGCTCACAAAATCTCCCTTGACCCTGCGCTCTCAGCATCAGTGCTGAAGCTTTCCAACTCCGCTCTTTTCATGTCACCCAAGAGAATTGAAAATATAACTGATGCACTTAAGATTATAGGACTGAAAAATCTTAATGCTATTCTTGTGGCAAGTACAACAAGAAAGATTATGGACGAACGCTTCTCCTCATTCAAAGATATCTGGGATCACTGCAACAGGTGCGCTTTCTACACAAAACTTATCGCGCAGAAAGTCGGCCTTCCAAAACTTTCAGATATGGTTGTACTTTCGGGGCTGCTGCATGACTTAGGTAAAATTGTACTTCTTTCAGCCAACGCTGAACTTACACACCAGATAGAAACAATATCAGTTAACAGGCAGATGAGGACATCCACAGCCCTTGAAGAATTATCCATGGGGATAAGCCACTCTTCAATAGGAAAAATGATTGCTGAGAAATGGAATTTCCCGGAATATATAATTGAAAGTATAGCTTACCACCACTCCCCTTTGAGTCCTGAGATAAAAAACATAGATGCGGTATATATTACCTATATTGCCAATTCAATGTGTCTGATAGAGGAGAATAAATTTGATTTTCTATTCATGGAGGATGAAGTACTCACTAAATACAGCCTGAATAAAAAAGAAGACTTTGACGCTTTACACCAGAGCCTTAAACAACAGTATGCCGAACATCCAGACAATCTGAAACTCAACTAATCAGGGGGATTAACCCCTGATACTCATTGATATAAAACTCTTCACGCCGGGGATAAGATCATCAATCATTCTGCTGAGCTTAGTTTCGGTTTCCGCCTGTGAGCCGGACCTTGTTGAAAAATAAAATTTAATTTTAGGTTCTGTTCCTGAGGGTCTCACTGTTACAGTAGATTCATCTTCAAGGATATATTTAAGCACATTTGATTTCGGCAGTTCTTTTTTTCTGTCATCGCAATCATACACAGTATCATTTTTATAATCTATTACAGATTTTGTTTTAACTCCGCCAATTTCTGCCGGTGCCTTCTCCCTGAATTTTTTCATAACTTCATTGATTACCTCAATACCCTTAAGTCCCTCAGCATCAATGGAAACATTCCTGTCGTCATAATAACCGTATTCTTTAAAGATCGAATCAAGGTATGCTGTTAAAGTCATATTCCTGTTTTTCAGATAAGCACAGCATTCGGCAATCATAAGTGTCGCAGCAAGGGCATCCTTGTCCCTTGCGTATGTATCTGTGAGATAACCGTAACTCTCCTCACCGCCGAATACATACTGATAACTGTTCTGCTCTTCAAATTCACGGATCTTCTCACCTATATATTTAAACCCGGTAAGAACATTAAAAACTTTCATTGAAAATGACAGAGCTATCCTGTCCTGAAGATCTGTTGTTACAATGGTCTTAACAACAGCACCATTTGCAGGGAGATCTCCTTTCTCTTTTCTCCTTGATAATACATAGTGCTCAATTATTGAACCTATATGGTTACCGGATATAACATCGAATTCGCCATTCTCTTTTTTTACAGCAATACCCATCCTGTCCGCATCAGGATCTGTTGCAATAACGATATCAGCATTATTCTTCTTCGCGTAAGAGATGGCCATATCAAGGGCATCCCTCTCTTCAGGATTCGGCTTCCTCACCGTGGGGAATGCCGGGTCAGCCTTCATCTGTTCTTCGACATATATCACATCATTAAACCCGAGTTTAGAAAGAACCGCAGGAATAAGGGTACCGCCTGTACCATGAAGCGGAGTATATACAATACGCACATTACTTTTTGCAATCTCTTCCGGAGCTATTGCAAGTGAAACCACCTCGTTTATGTAACTTTCATCAACTGATGGATCAATCCATTCAATCATACCTTTATTTAAAAGTGAATCGAAGTCATTTTTAACAACATCAGTGATCTTTTCAACTCCGCGGACTTCTTTAATAATATTTTCATCATGGGGAGAAATTATCTGACCGCCATCCTTCCAGTAAACTTTATATCCGTTATATTCCTTGGGATTATGACTGGCTGTAATTACTATACCTGTAACACAGCCAAGTTTACGTACAGTATAACTCAGCTCCGGAGTCGGACGCATCTCTCTGAAAATATATGTTTTAATTCCATTGGAGGCAAGCACTGCCGCGCTTTCCATGGCAAACTCTTTTGAATACAGCCGTGAGTCATATGCAATTGCGGCTTTAGGCTCCTTTTCGCCGGACTTTTTCACATAATTTGCCAGACCCTGGGTTGCCCTGGCCACTACATATATATTCATTCCGTTAGTTCCGTTTCTTATGAGACCGCGGAGCCCCCCTGTTCCGAACTCAAGCTCAATTGCAAAACGCTCATTAAGCTCCTTTTCATTATTATCTGCAACGAGCCCTTTTATTTCGCTTATACATTTCTCATCATACGGCGGCCTGGTCCACTCATCAATTTTTTTAAGAATAATTTCAGATAATGCCATACTCAAACCTCCGCCATTTTATCTTTCAGGTGATGAATAAAATCAATTTCACCGGGATCTTTTTCGTTCAAAAGGGCAAGATAATAGGATATCCAGTCACAAAGATAAACTATTTCAATTAGTCTCTCCCTCCGGCTCCCCATTGTACCTTCAAGTTTAATTATATCAATTTTTTCACTATTCAGCAAATTATTTATTATTTCGAATCTCTTTTTAACCCGGGGATGCATCTCTTCATCAAAAAGATTAACAATTTTATATTTAACCCCCTGTATTTTAAAAGTTTCCCATCCCACTATTTCATTATGATTCATCTCAGGATATTCAGCTGCCCATGCGTGAAGTTTACTGTTTTCATTAAGCTGCCCCTTGAATCTCCTCCCTGCAGCTTCATTAAAATCAGTTGCGGAATATATGACAGGGGTAAACCCCTTAAGTTCAACCGCTGTTTTGAATGCATTCCCTGATTCAGCAGCCCACCTCTGCCCGAGATCTTTAAGCATTGATATAAGCTTATTCGCATCACTGTCACTGAATGCTGTCAGGTTGAGTTTCTGAAAAACACGAAGGAGAGTAAAAAATGAATTATAAAGAGCATATCTCGGCTGGAACCCCTTCTGAAGCGGCACTGTATCAATACCGTTTTCTGCGGCTATTCTCCCTGCCTCCCCACCTGTAGTGAGGACTATTATTTTACAATTTTTAGCTATTGCAGCATGCAGCGCTGATATTGTCTCTTCTGTGTTTCCGGAATATGATGAAGCAATGACAAGGGTATGCTCGTCAGCAAATTCCGGGAGAGTGTAAGTTCTGTTAACTGATAAAGGTTTTTTTAATTCATGTCCCAGGAAATTTTTTATGAGATCACCGCTTATGGCAGATCCGCCAAGGCCTGTAATTATAATATCAGAAATATCCGAGGCATTTATATTAAGAGAAAAGCTGCTGTTCCAGCCAAATTCCCCCTGTTTCCAGGATTCTTCAAGTACAGAATAGAGATTGCCAGGATCATACCTGAGTAAACCGTTTAACATAACTCACCTTTTTTAAAAGCAGGATAAATTCAATATCATATTTTTATATTAAAGCAATCTATTTTTAATATAGCTTACCGTCAATCAAAACATGATATATACAACTCAGGATCTTTACGGTATAAAAAATTAAGGAGGCCGGAAATACGGGTATAAAAAAGGCTGATTTATAGATCAGCCCGTATTTGTTTACTTAAGCAATTCAATTCTAATTTACATTGCGACTGCTTCTTTGAATGAGGAGTGCCACATCATTTCAGCTTCTGTAAAACTGTTTCTTAATCCAAGGTCTATATAGTAATCCTTCAGAATCTTAAGATGAATAATCTCCTGCTCCTCTTCTGTAAAGGTTTCAGCTTCCTCTGAAACTAAATTATAAAAGCTTTCCTCAAT
Organism: Spirochaetota bacterium; assembly: GCA_036821145.1. Classification (GTDB taxonomy): domain Bacteria; phylum Spirochaetota; class UBA4802; order UBA4802; family UBA5550; genus UBA5550. The sequence goes on along the minus strand of DAISJZ010000016.1, from coordinate 25,428 downwards.
CCAGTTGTAAAATGATTCCTCTTTCCCTTCAAATATCAGGTAACTTGATATCATGTCAAATTTTACAGTGTCAACTGCGCTGAAAAAGATTTCATCACTCATCTCACGGAATGTTGTGCCGAGTTCAGCCTGAAAATAATCTCCCCAGGTAGCCACATCAGGTATTACGCCGTACCTCTGCTCAAGTTTTGTCAAATCATCCATGCTGAGATAATCTTTTCCGGAAATCCTGTCAATAAACTCCTTTATATGAATAAGGCATCGAATCCTTTCTACTGTAATACCGTTTTCATTTATAACCGGCATTAGCGCCCTGTTGATAATCTCCTGCATTGTGAAACTCCTTAAGCTTATCTATTTGTAATTCTTATATTTATTTTCGGCATCTGCAAAGCAGGCCGGTAATTTATTTTTTAAAAAATTTTTTTTATTATTTTAACTTTTTTTGGTAATCCAACTCAATTATTATTGACAATTGGTAAACCAATTACTATATGGTAAACCATAAAGAATAAAGTTCGCGGAGGAACATATATGGAAAGTCTTATTTTAGCAGCAGGTTTAATCCTTTTTTCAGGTACAGTAACATACGATCTGTCAAACAAAGCTGAAGTGGCAAAAAACGTCAGCAATTCAAACACAGCAGTACAGGTAGAGAAGGGATTCTTTGACCAGGATGTAAGGAAATAATTTAACTAATTTTAAAACAGGAGAACAGATTCATGGAAAGCTTTATTTTAATCACAGGTTTAATACTTTTTTCAGCAACAACAACATACGATCTTCACAATAAGGCAGTTGATGTTCAGAAAGCAAATACAGTGAACTCAACAGTTCAGGTTGAAAAAGGGTTTTTTGATCAGGATAAAAGAAAGTAATAACACCTGATGTTCAGAAACGGGAAAGGAGAGGCAACTCTCCTTTTTTGCGGCATTAACACAGAAAATTACCGTTTAAGGTTTTCATACACCTCATATGGTATCGGTTTAGAAGGCATATAATAGCCTATCTTCTCATCTTTATCTCCATGATAATCACTTCCCCCTGAAGCAATTAGATTATATTTCTTCACAAGTCTTAAAAACTCCTCCACTTCTACAGGCCTGTGCATAGAGGAATAGACCTCAAGACCTTCGACACCCGCGTCTATGAAGCCTTTCAGTAATATTTCAAATTCTTCTAAATTCTTGTAATTCAGTGAAACAGGATGGGCAATTACAGGCACCCCCCCAGCCCCTTTAATCAGAGAGACTGCCTCATCCAGATCGATCCTCTCTTTCGGCACATATCCAGGTTTACCCTTAACGAGATAATTTCTGAATACTTCATTTATAGTATTCGCATACCCGTGTTTGACCATTACTCTTGCGACATGGGGCCGCCCCATTGCTCCGCCGTTGCTTTCGTTTTGAACCTCCTCCACCGGAATAAAAACACCGTGAGACTCAAGGTCATCAATAATTCTGTAGATCCTGTTATCACGGACCTCCTGGAGATGGCGGGTCTTTGTTATAATAGGAGTATATGTATGGTCAACATAAAGGCCCACCAGATGGAATGAGCCCCCTTTATAAGCAATACTGAATTCTATTCCGGGGATAAAATGGAAATCCATTCCCCGGGTATAATTTATTGCCTCTTCAAGTCCGTTAATTGTATCATGGTCTGTTATAGCAAGAACAGTCACACCGTTCTCTATGGCGAAATCTATGAGTCCGGAGGGTGTTTTTATTCCGTCTGAGGCAGTTGTATGACAGTGAAGATCGATTTTTTTCATGCATAAATTATTTAAACAGTATTTTTCATGTCTACAAAAATATATGGCTGTGCAGTTTTTTTAATAATTATTCAGGCAATAACAGGAAACAGAATTATTTATTGCTAAAAGGAGTATTATCCATCTGCATCAATCGGGCCCCCGCCTTTTTTTAACCCCGGATACAATTTATCTACACAATCAGGGCAGAGGCTGTGCGAAAAATCAGCTTCGGAATGATCCCTGATATAAACTTCTATCTGGTTCCAGTATCCCCTGTCATCCCTTATCTTTTTACAGGATGAACATATAGGGAGAAGCCCGCTAAGGGTCTTAACTTCACCAAGGGCCTTATGCAGCTCCTCAATATTCTTTTCACGTTCTGTTTCCAGAGTTTTTCTGTCAGTTATATCCGTAAGAAGGCTCATTATTGCCGGACCATCTCCAATATTAATCATGGATGCAGACATGGTAACCCAGATAGTCTCCCCACCCTTACTCATTAGCCTCAAATCATACTTCCCAGCTACATCCTCCCCATGAATACGTCTTTTATAGTTATCCATAACCCATACCCGGTCATCAGGATGAAGAAAATCATCTACATCTCTTTTCATCAATTCTTCTTCTGTTACACCAAGAATTGAGAGCATTCTCTGATTCGCGAAGATGAATCTTCTTTGTTTAATAATAACAATACCCTCATTAGCCTCTTCAACAAGTGTCCTGTATCTCTCCTCGCTCTCAGAGAGTTTTCTGTCGTTCTGTTCCTTAAGCATAAGTAGAAAACCTATACCAGCCACAAGCATGAAGAAGTAAATCTGCAGAAAACTCAAAGTCTGTACAACACCTGGAGTCAGCAGGGCAAACTCACCGGGTGAAAAAAAACCGTACCAGGCGCGAAACAGAAGGAACAGTGTCAATAAACCGCACATGAATCCGACTATTGACCTGAGCCGTGAATTTTTTCCTGTTCTGATAAGCTCAACTGAGGCCGGGAAATAGATAATCAGTGTAATCAATGAGGCAACACCTACACGTATATTCACTGCTGCAGAAGAGACAAAACAGAAGAGAATAATTCCTGCAAGAGATATAACAGTATATATGGTTTCCCATACCCTGCTTCTACCGCTCACTGTTATAAGTGCCAGAGCTTCCAGCGAGGTCCCTGCAATAATAAAAGAATTACCCGCAATAACAGAAAACAGATCCGGAATATCTCCCCGCAGCCCCAGAAGCAGCCAGGCAAAACCCTGCAGCAGTTTACCAAGCATAAATTCACGATATGCGCCTTCACGTGATTTCCCGCTTTTATATGAGATGAGAACCAGAACAGCGAGAAAGTTGCCGAGAAAAAGCATGATAATAATCGTATGTATATCTATTTTCAAAAATTCCATTATCAGGGGTTCCCTTTAATTATTTCCGTTTAAATATAATGACAAAAATATAATTATTAAATAATTTTATAGGCATTGCCGGGGTATTACTAATAAGAAGACCTACCTCTCCTGAATTTTTTTACGAAAAAAACAACAAATATAATCTTGAGTGAAACAGCAAAGGATATAAGAGGGAGAGAGTAAACTGAAACAGCAGCATAACGCCTGGCAGCAATTCCGCAGAACAGAAGAAGAAGACCTGTTACAAGAAATATTATCTCATAACCCGGTCTGTACTTACCGGTTTTAACAGAGAGCAATATATAGGATATCTTGCAGATGCCACCCGCGGAGAAAAGAAAAGGTGCGATTCCCGAACCCGCACCTCTCGCAGCTCCCCCTGACAGAAGAAGGACAATCCCTGCAAACAATATCCATTTACCGGAATACATCTCAGCAGTCCATCATTCCGGTTCTCCGGCTGTCAGTAATCCTCATCAGCCCACCCCACATCTTCGAGAAAATCATCGTAAGAGCCCTCGTAAACGCGGATTTTATTATCATCAAATACAACAAGCTTCGTTGCAACAGCCCGCAAATGCATCTCGTTGTGCGTTACCATTATTACTGACCCTTCAAAATCATCAATTGCCTCAATGAGTGAGTCACAGGACTGCATATCAAGGTGGTTTGTCGGTTCATCAAGATATATCAGGTGGCAGGGTGTCACCAGTATTTTCGCCAGCACTACCCTGCTTTTCTCTCCACCGGAAAGTACCTTTATCTTCTTAAGAGCATTATCTCCGGGGAACATAAGGCCCCCTGCGATTGCACGGGCTTTCTGATCATTACATTCCCTGTCAGCGCTCCGTATCTCTTCAACTATAGTTCTGCTGTCATTAAGATCGAATTTATTTGTCTGCCCGAAGTATCCCTGCTGAAGTGCCGGGTGTTTTGTTATGGTTCCGCTCACAGGGTCAAGGTGACCTGCAAGAAGTTTAAGGAGGGTCGACTTACCCTTACCGTTCTTACCAATAATACATATTCTGTCTCTTTTACCCACATCTATAGAAAAATTTTCAATAAGATACGGCTCTTTTCCATTATATGAGAAGGTAAGATCTTTTACCGTCATCATCCGCTGCGCCTGGAATGGTGCGCTGTTGAAGTAAAGGTCAAGATCTTCAATCTTTTCAAGAGCTTTCATTTCACCCTGTTTTTCAAGTTTCTTTACACGGGATTGCGTACGGCTTGCAAAACTCGCTTTTGCTTTAAAACGCGCGATGAAAATCTCCTCCTGCTTCCGCTTTTTCTCTTCATTCAGGCGGGTCTTTTCGTAGATCTCCTCTTCCTGGTTAATCATGCTATAAAGCTTATCTGTATCACCTTCGATTTTACGTGCTTTTGTCCGGTGGATAGCTGCTGTATGAGTAACAACGCGATCCATGAAGCTCCTGTCATGTGTGACGAGTATGCACTCACTTTCCCACTCCCTCAGAAATTCTTCAAGCCATCTTATTGCGACTATATCGAGATAGTTATTAGGCTCGTCAAGCATCAGCATGTCAGGTTCAGAGACAAGGAGCTTCGCGAGATTCATACGTATCTGGTATCCGCCGGAAAATTCCGATGGAGGGCGTTCCATATCCGCTTCAGAAAAACCGAGACCTGAGAGGACTTTCTCCACTCTCCAGGTTTCATACTCTTCACCTGCCGGAAGACCAAGTGAGCACTCCTCGATAACAGTGGGCTTTGTAAAATGCAGATGCTGTTCAAGGTGCCCTATTTTATAATTTTTCGGTATCTGAATCAATCCCGAATCAGGTTCCACTTTACCAAGTATCATCTGGAAAAGAGTTGTCTTACCATGGCCGTTTCTACCCACAAGGCCTACCCTTTCTCCACGGTTTACGCTGAAATTGAGATCATCAAAAAGCACCTGTCCTCCGAATGCTTTATTGACTCCTGTAAAACTGATCATTAACTGATTCCTCACAACAAATTTGACTGTTTTTAAATAACTGAACCGGACAAAATTCGTTTTTATGCCACAAAAGGTCAAGCTTTTAAAGAATTTAGCGCTTTCTTATATATCAACTTTTTAATTCAGTATTGTAGAAGTTTTCTGTTTTTAATATTATATTTTTAAGAGGATTACAGACTGTCAGACTTATAGCATATGATTATATCTGATAAAACAGTTAATCTTAAGGAGGGCCTGATGTGACCACTTCCAATGCTGAAAACAAAATATTTGTGGATCTTAAATTCGGCCCGAAATGGACTTATATATCCACTGTAAGGACCTTTGTGGAAAACTTCATGGCCATTTCCCTTGATAACAAGAAAAAAGCAGGAATAATCGCCATGTCTGTTAATGAACTTATTGAAAACGCGATAAAGTATTCCGACAGCAATGACATTCAGATTAAATTTCAGATAATGACCAATGAAAAAAAGATCTATGTCAATGTATCAAACCATTCCTCACCTGAAGAGGAGCAGAATCTTAAAACTATTCTTTCAGAAATAAACAGTCTCCCCCCTCTTGAAGCATATATGAACAGAATGAAGTCGAGCCTTGATTCCCTCAACGGTAAGAGCTCAATAGGCCTTGCGAGAATCCGGTATGAATCCAATGCTGAAATCACTCATACCTGCGATCATGACGGCCTTGTCAATGTTCATGCTTCTATTCCAATCGATAATTAAGAGGTAAGAGATGAATAAATATAAAATTGAGCCAAAAAATTTTGATAACGCGCGGATCTCTCTAAGTAATGAAAACGATGCAGTATCTCTGATTATAGAAGGAGATATAGATATGCGGGATACATCTATTAATTTTTTGCCCTATCTCCTGATGGTTCATGAAACACTGGTTAAGAATAAAATTAAATCTATTAAACTTAATCTGCTCAACCTGACATTTATGAATTCAAACGGCATAAAATCCCTGATAAACTGGATAATGAAAATGACTGAATTGCCTGAATCAGAACGCTATAAGATAAATATTTCCGCAAACACAGAGATAGCATGGCAGGAGAGTACCCTACCCGTGCTTCAGAAACTGTTCCCTGATTATATTAGTATTGTGACAGAATGACCGCAGGCCGTGAATAATGAACGGGGAGAAAGAGAATAAATCAAACCTGTCACTCTACTTCATGGAGGACAATCCTGTTGAGGCTATACTCATCAAGGATTCACGTAGTGACTCAGTTTTAATGAACCAGGTATTTAGAAAAATGTTTTCTCTCCATGATGTTAAGGTGCTGAATGATGCACTTAACTTCATTGTTGAAAATGATAATGATTATAAACAGCTTAATGAAAGAATACACTCCCTTGACAACAGCTTATCTGACAAGCCTGTTAAAATTATAAGTAAAGGGAGATCATATCACTTCTATGTGTACTATCACTCAGACTATGAGCTTGTTATCATTCATGCCCGCGACATGTCCGACCTGGAAAAACTCACGAGCCAGCTGGACGATTACGCAAGGGGCCTTGTGCAGAATATTTTTGACCTTGAGATATCTCAAAGAAAACTCCTTAAATCAAGGAACCGTCTTCACAAACAGTTAAAAGCTTCAACAGACCTGGGTTTGACCACTTACGAATCATATAAGAATACAAAGGCTATATTCAGAATATTTACAGAAATCGCGTGTTCCACCCTGGATGTTGAAAGGTGCGGCATATGGCTTCTTGAAGAGAATGGCGACAAACTGCGCTGCAAGGATCTTTTTTTATCATCAAGTTCACAGCATATAGCAGATATCACATTTAACGGCAGAATAAATCCTGAAATAATGAAAATTATAAAAAACGAAAGGCTCCTTAAAATCGAGGATATTAACAGCAACAGCTCTGCACTGGAACTCTCAGAGATATATCTTAAACCTAACGGTATTAATTCAATTCTTATAGCAACCGTAGTTCTTAAAGGTAAGATCGCCGGATGCGTAAGCTTTGAGCATATAGGGAATACGCGAATATGGGAGGACGATGAATGCGGTTTTTCCATAATTTTCGCAGACCATGTCGCGAGAATTCTATCCGATGTTGAAAAGAACATTCTTGAATCTCAGCTGATTCAGACACAGAAGATGGAGACCATAGGCACACTTGTCGGGGGGCTTGCCCATGACTTCAACAATCTCCTGGGTGGTATAGTCGGTTCTCTATCCCTGCTCAGACATAACTATAAACATATCGATGAAGAAGGTCTTATTAAATATATTGAGATTATGGAGAACGCCTCCGGCAGGGCAACGGATCTCGTTAAACAGCTCCTTGCTGTGGCCAGCAAACAGGATCTGACCTTAGCCCCTGTTGACCTTAATATAGCCACCAGTCATATTATTAAAATTGCCAAGAATACTTTTGATAAATCTGTTGATATAAAATACCACAGCTTCACATCCCCTGCCATAACGAAAGCTGACCCGATACAGATTGAGCAGGTGCTTCTTAATCTCTGTATAAATGCCTGTCACGCGATGACTGTTATGCGCGACGATGATGAAAAACAGGGGGGAACACTGACAATCGGCATATCAAAAATAAATGCAGATGATGAATTCAGGCAGATACATCCCGAAGCACATAATAATGATTTCTGGTCTGTTTCAATTGAAGATACAGGTATCGGGATGGATAAAAAAACAAGTGAAAGGATATTTGAACCATTTTTTACAACAAAAAAAAGTTCAAAAATCAAAGGTACCGGCTTAGGCCTGACAATGGTTTATAATATCATTCACGATCACAGCGGGTTCATTGATGTTCAGTCCGAACCGGGTAAAGGGACAATCTTTAATGTTTACCTCCCTGTGCTTGACCAGGAGTACATAGAGGAAAACGGGAAAACCGAAAAACGGATAATGAAGGGTGAAGGTGTTATACTTGTTGTTGATGATGAAGAGCTTATGCGCACTACAACCAAATCTATCCTTGAAGTTTCCGGTTATAAAGTAATCCTTGCAGAAAACGGTGAACAGGGCCTTGAAATATTTAAAAAGCAGCATAATGAGATTACAGCCGTAATACTTGACATGTCCATGCCTAAAAAAAGCGGCCGCGACACCTTTTACGAAATGCTTAAAATCGATCCCTCAGTAAAAGTACTCCTTGCAACAGGTTACATGCATGATGAAAGATCTGAAGAGATACTCAGGTATGGTGTGAAAGGTTTCATACAGAAACCCTATTCCGTTTATGAACTATCAGAAGCTCTGTACAGGGTAACCAGAGAGTGATACTGCTTTCTATTCTATCCGTCTGATAATTATCATTGTAACATCATCGTGCTTTGCATATCCCTCAAGCTCTGCCAGCACTGACCGCCTGATTTCATCAGCTGGTTTATTACCCTCCTTTTCAAGGAGTTCCCTCAGCCGCTTTTTCGAAAAAATATTCCTGTTTTTATCAAAAGCTTCCGTTATCCCGTCTGTATAAAGAAAAAGCACGTCACCCTTATTAATCACCAGCTCGTCATCACTCATGAACTCAGTTATATCATTTTTTATTCCCAGCCACATACCTTCTGTTTTTATGCTCTCCACCGCGCGGCTATCAGCCCTGTAGATCATTATATCTTCATGAAGCCCTGAATAAATAAATCTTCCGCCGGAGAAACAGGCCAGTATAGTTATTGTTACGAATTTATCCTCCCCAAGAAGCCTGATATTCGCCGTAAGTACCCTGTTTATATCAGCCAGGAGTTCAGATGGAGCTATATGAGGATTATTATTTAATACTGTTCTGATGGCTGTCTGAAGCATCATCATAACAAGCCCTGCAGGTACGCCGTGCCCTGATACATCTCCTATAACAATCCAGTACGCTCCCCCGATATTGATGATGTCATAGTAATCACCACCGACTTCATCAGCCGGAGTCATATTAACAGAGACGTCATAACCGGGAAGTTCCGGTTCCGCAGGGAGAAGAACCCGCTGTATTTTTTTAGCCAGCTCCATTTCTCCCCAGAGCTGATCGCGTGCCTCAACAAGTGCTGTACCGGTTGACTTGATTTCTGTAATATACTCAGCGAAGAACCTGGCAAGTTCACCTGTTTCATCTTCAGCTTTGATGTTTTTAAAACCGGCAGGATCAATATCCCAGCTGCGGTTTTCACGGAGCAGAGTTATAATCTTTTTAACTGGAGCTGTTATAACATCAGCCATATTTATGCTGATAAAAACAGAGATAACAAGAACTGTAAAAAAAAGAACAAAAGTAAAAACCATCAGATAAAAAGAACTTCTCTTTGAAAATGCAAAACTCTTCTCTATTAAATCATCTTCAATTTTCATCAGCTGATTAAGACTGTCAAAAAGAAGCTGAAACTGATCGTCCCCCATCTGAAGAATAACAGATGCTGTTATAAGATCACCAACCTCTATAGCGGATTCTTTCGCGTAACCAGCCCTGACCTTATACTCTTCAACATTCCTCAACACAGAAGTAAAAATTTTTCTTTCATCCTGTTCAAGATCCTCGGATTCAAGAATTCTGTTTGTCTTAATAATTATTTCATCAAGCAGAGGCATCTGCTTCGCGAAGAGAGACTCAACTCTTTGCATCGAATAACCGGTGGAAGACCAGACAAACCCTTTATACATATTGGAATTTACAATATTAACAGTTTTCACAATATCTGAGCTCTGCTGATATAACCTGAACCTTTTATCAACCACATCCCCCATTATAAATCTCTGCTGAATAAGACCTGCAAAAAAAACAATACCCATTAAAAAAATAAAAATAATCCCCACAACAGGTGCTATAAGAATCTTTTTTTTAATAGAATACTTTTCTGTTACTGATATAAGCTTACCGGTAATAGCGTAGTAAATGTTTTCGGCCTTTTCCCTTAATACGTTTCCGTTTTTCATTTTTTAATTATATGTATTGTCTGATCAGATTCTACAGATAAAAACCGTTTAAAAAAACAAGGTCTTCATATCTTTTCAGATACACAACTTTTGGTACTGCTTTTTTATGTATGGGATGAGCCCATTTATAAAGAACCCACCCCTCCCCTTTATTCTTCGCGATCCTGACAATATCATAAAAAAACTGCTTCCCGTCTGGATCTTTTGTATGATACCACTCCTTGTTAATAAGAGTATAATTGACTGCATGAGCTTTCACAATAGCATTGCTTTTAAAGTCGGTCTGAAATATCCAGATATAGAATTCACCATCTATAAACATTTTATGATCAGGATTACTGTGATTTGTTATGGCGTCGAAGGTCTTTTCCCTGCCGTTTTTTTCGAGATAACTGATTGCGGATTGTATCAGTGCTTTTGTTTTAGCTGCTTTAATTTTTGAAGCTTCCCCGGCTTTTTCTGCATCAGCGTCATAAGGTTTTACTGTTTCTTCAACAACATCCTCTTTTACAGTTTTCTCTACCGGAGCCTCTTCTTTACAGGAAATATTGCTTATTAAGAATAATGCTAAAATTAGTAAGATCCTTCCGCAGTAACATTTCATAATTAACACCTCCGAAACTCCTGACTATAGATTTAATATATACAAATACGATGATAAAAAAACAAAAAATTATTAAGCATGTATAAATTGTGTATCTTCAGGAAGCTGTTAACTATAACAGGAACATTCTTGACACAGCGGTTCATTGATGTTTACATCACGGCATTATATTTCAGGATAAGAAGTCACATTTATCGGCAGAGTGAAATCTGCCGATAAAACAGCCGGGCCGGAATAATGATGAAACGAATCTATTCAGCAGCACTTTTCTCCTTTGCCGCAATTCTGATCTGCGTCTGCATTCTCACGCCCTATAACGCTGACTGGCTGTCAGTTGAAACATCATCTTATGCAGTGCCTGGGATAAACTTTACAGTAAAGGTTAAACTTAAAAACCCGGAACCGGGGCTTATGCTTGGCGTAGACCTCCACCGCATGGATGATAAGAAAAACTCCCATGGCTGCTTCTCCGTAAGCAGACCTTTAGTAGTTAAAGATAATGAAACTCTTTACGAATTTTCTCTCCCTGTTCCGGGGGATAAAGATACATCTTTTATATTTCCTGTAATAATCCTTTCAAGAGACGGGAGCTGGTCAGGGAGAGTAAAATCAGCAGAGAGTGAACCGGTGCCGGTGCAATCAGCAGAACAGATCCCCTCTCAAATAATACTTGTGCAAAAAAAAACACGTGATAACGGTGAAAAAACTCTTCAACTTATCCCTGAATCTGATTTACTCCGCTTTATTACAGCGTCATTGTGGGTATTCCTTGTAGTGATGCTGTTAATAAGGAGAAACCTTCACCATTCGCCGCCTCTAATTCTTGCTGCAGCAGTCTCAGCATTATGGGAAAGTTTCAACAGCAGCACAGCTATAACTTTTTATCTGAGGGGTATTGCCATTTACTCAGGAGCATATGGTCTCAGGCGTGAACCTCAGCAGTTTTTTTCAATTTTATTAATTCTCACATGTGCGGCAGTTATTATATACCTGATTCATGCTATAAGTAAGTCATATATATCAGTAATTTTAATCTGTCTCTCCATTTTCTGGAGCATCTCACTGCTCAGGATACTTTCCCTTCATGAGATCGACAGACTTCTGACCATGACAATTGCCGGTATTCAGACAGGGCAGCTTTTAAGACTGGCTGCCGCTGTATTATCCATTGCTGCATTACTGCAGCTTATAATTAAAGAACAGGAGAACCCTCAGACGGATGGAAACAATTCTTTTTATACAGACATTTAAAACACCTTTTCTCGATTACTTTTTTCAGTTTATCACAATGTCAGGTGAACAGCCCTTCTTTATACTTCTTGCCTGCTGGTTCACATGGTGTTATGACAAGGAAGCAGGCTGGAGACTGGGATTCATTTTTTTAACAGGTACGGCTCTTAACTCTGCACTGAAGGATATCTTCTGCATACCGAGGCCAATCGGCCGTGATGAGATATCTTCTATGCGAACACACACAGCAAAGGGATACTCCTTTCCAAGCGGCCACACGCAGAGCGCAGCACTATGCTGGTTTTCACTTATAAAAATTTACAAAGGGAGATATCTCCTTATCACAGGTACCGTAATAGTGATTCTTGTGGGTATATCAAGATTATATCTCGGAGTACACTGGCCCTCAGATGTAATAGGTGGAGCGCTTATAGGTGCCGCATGGGTTTTTACAGCGGATTATCTCTGGAAAAGGTTTAATGGAGCGGGTAACATCAGGTTTACGTTAATTATACTTGCGGTTTTGGCTACAGTATGTATTCTTTTCCCGTCTAATTACATGATACGGACAACCGGTGCTGCGGCAGGTTTTCTATCCGGAATTATATTCGAAAAAAGATATTTGAATTTTCACCTGTCCGGAAATATCATTAATTCTGTAATAAGATTTCTTAGCGGTATTATCGTTGTAGTATTACTATTACAGGGTTCAAAGATCCTGTTACCCAAAGGTGGTATCACCACTGGTGTGACCTTTGCTATTCTTGGATTATGGATAACATACGGCGCTCCTGTTTTTTTTACAAAGAGTAGAAAACTGATAAAAATATTCTGAAGAGGAAAACATGTTTGCGGGATTTGACATCGGCGGAACGAATATAAAAGGGGTTATTACGGATGATACCGGCAGGATACTTAAATACAGGGATACAGCTACTCCTGCAGATGCAAAAGGGATAGATAAAGCTCTCGCTGATATGATTGTCTCGCTTACTTCCTCGGCGTCTGTTTCAAAAGATCTGATATCTGCAATTGGTATAGGTGCAGCAGGTTCAATAGACCGCAACAAAGGAATAGTAATCACATCCCCCAATATACCCGCATGGAAGAACTACCCGATATGCAGAAATGTGGAAAAACTTACGGGGATAAAAGTATATCTTGAAAATGACGCCACAGCCGCATGCGCCGGTGTCTGGTGGCACACAATAAAGGACAAGTACAGCAACTGGATCATGCTCACACTTGGAACCGGTATAGGGGGGGGAGCAGTAATAGACGGCAGGCTCTTTACCGGACAAACGGGAAGTTCAATGGAAGTGGGTCACATGAGCCTTGACCCGCAGGGACCTCTCTGCCCATGCGGGAACAGGGGGTGCTTTGAACTTTACTCATCTGCAACAGCTCTGGTTAAACATGTAAAATTAAAAATGAAGAGTTTCCCTTCATCAGCCCTTAAACCTGTTAACAACGGAGAGCTGACAGCAAAAAAAATTTATGAAGCAGCTCTTATTGGAGATACCCTTGCACTTGAGGGGATCAACCATGTATCTGTATATCTCGGCATCGGCATTGCCAACCTGATAAACATATTCAATCCGGAAGCAGTAATTATCGGCGGCGGACTTTCACAGGCCAGCAAACTCCTCTTTCCCAAAATGAAGGAGGTGATAAAAGAGCGCGCCATGAAGGGGCTAAAGGAGAATGTTAAATTTATAGCTGTAAAAGAACAGTCCATGATTGCAGCCCTTGGTGCCGCAAAAATAGCAAGGGACAGGTATAATTTAACCTGATCAATAAACAGCTATTTATTAATATAAAGCGTGCGTGTCGGATAGGCGAATTCCACTTTAAGTTTATTAAGCGAATTCATCAATTTGAGGTTTATCTCCTCCTGTATATCCATGTATTTCTTATAATCCCCGGATAAAACATAATAGACCGCCTCAAAGTCAAGACTGGAGTCTCCGAATTTTTTAAAGTGCCCGCGATCGAACCTTACCCCTTCAGTGCCGGTTATTATTTCCTCAATAACAGATGATATCTTTTTCATTTTGCCGGGTGGTGTATTGTATGTAACTCCGAAATTAAACACGATTCTCCTTTCATGCATTGTCTTATAGTTCCGGACTCTTGAACCGGTTAAATCAGTGTTGGCAAAAATAAGCTGTTCCCCTCCGAGGCTCCTCAGCCTTGTGGTTTTGATTCCTATATGTTCAACCACACCTGCGAATTCATCAATAACCAGAAAATCACCTAGTTCAAACGGGTGATCAAAAAAAATTGTGAAGTAGTTGAATATATCCCTGAGGATTGACTGTGCTGCAAAGGCTATCGCAACACCTCCGACTCCAAGCCCGGCTACAAGACCTGATATCCTCACTCCGAGATTATCAAGGAGTATAAGAAGTGCTACTGACCAGATCAGTATCCTTATTATTGTATTAAGGAGCAGAGAGATACTTCTCTTCCCCTCATCATCCCTGTTAGCAAGCCAGAACTTTCCTGCTATATATACGGAAAAGGCGATGCAGAATCGTGTAACAAAAAAAGCTATAGAGACCAGAAAAATATACCTTATCCATTTTTCAGAAAGATGACTGAGCGACAGTATATCGGTCGCGAAATAGAAGATAGAAAAATACATGACGGGAATTATATTTCTGCGGAATGATTCAACTGCGATATCATCAATTTCAGCCTGTGTCTTTTCAGAAAACCGTTTTATTTTTTTAAAAACAATGAATCTGAATATCCTCACTGCAGCAATCCCCGCTGCTATAAATGATGCAAACAATATATATGTTTTTAATGTATTCCCCCATATTGTGTACAAAAGTAATTCCTGGCTCATTAAATTCACGCCCCTTCAGTTATACCCGTGAGCAGAACCCCCGGGAAAAGGTTCACCAGTTCTGAAACCGGGACTTCACCTGACAGGTTTAATTCCCTGTCTGTAATTGAATCTTTCATTTTATAACATCTGGATACAGGGAGCCGGAGAACCGTGTCCCCCCATACCTCTCCCACAGGATTCTCTCCTTCACCTGATACCCGTGTTAGAAAACGGGGAGCTGCAACTATAACCGCTTTATCCCTATATACCCGCATAAAAGCAACAACCGATTCTTTATGTATTCCGCCGGTTCTTATAGGGATATATTCCCCTTCAGTAAAAAGCTGCTGCATGGAGTTTCTTGTCTTTAATAATCTCCTTGTAAGGAAAAGCTTAATGCAGCCGTTATCCCTGTTCTTCCACAATTCCTCAATTAATCCCGGGAGATCAGATTTTTCTCCATCGATGATTTTCTTCAGGTATCCTTTCCTGAGGCTGTAGTCCACCCTCCTTCTGTTATCAGGATCAACCATATGAAGGTCCCATAACTCTGTACCCTGGTAAAAATCGGGTACACCGGGAGATGCTGCCTTAATAATCAGCTGTGACAGGGAATTCAGTATTCCGTAATGATTAATTTTCCTCTGGAAAGGGATAAAATTTTGAAGAAAAAAATTCCCTTCATGGGGGAGTAATATCCTGTCAATAAACAAAATAATTTTTTCTTCATAATCAGTATCCGGTTTAATCCATGCGGTATGTACCTTTGCCTCTCTTACAGCTTTCACCATATACTCCCTGAACCTTTCTATGTATCTGTCATAATCTTCATTCGCGGAAGGAAACGTACCCAGAAGGGTCTGGTATATAAAATATTCATCATTCCTGTCAGGAACATATCCTGATGGAGTTTTCATCTTTTTACTGTGGTTAATCCTGCTCCACTGCGAAACCGCTTTTCTCCACTCTCCGGGGATCTCGGATATAACATTGATCCTGCTCCTCACATCCTCCCCTCTCTTTGAATCATGGGTTGATGTGGCGTTCATGCTGTACGGGTGAGTTTCTGCTCTTCTCTTTATAAATCCGTGATACCGGTTCAGCGGCATACCGAATTGACCCGGATTACCTCCCACCTCATTCAGAGATATAAGTCTGTTTACTATATATAGAACCGTATCCTCATACCCTTTTGCCATGAAGGGTCCGGTATACTGCTGAAATCTCATTATAAAATTCAGGAGCTTCCCGGTCTTTTCCTCATCCATCCTCTCTACATATTCAAGGGTAAGACATTTCTCAAGAAAGTCGTATTCAAAGGAAAATTCAGGTGAGTAGATCCTTGCCTTTTCAAAAGAAGTTTTTATAAAATGAATATCTGTTCCGCTGATATGATCAGTATCTATATAGGTTCTGTACACCGGGAAAAAAGCTATAACTTCAACAAGGGCATTCCGTAGCCCTGATAGAGTTATATCCCTGCCGAACCTGTCATTACCTGACAGCTGCTTTAAAAGTACCGCAAGGTTATCTATATCTCCTGTCATGTGTTTATCAATAATAAGCCTTTTCTTTTCGGCGATGAATTCATCATAAATGAAATTATGCTTTGTAAAGGCTGAGTATAGCCTGCTGAATTTACGTTCGTTCGAACAGTCACAGAAAAGGCTGTTAAGACAGTTCATGAAATCATAACCTGTTGTCCCCTGCACTGACCATCGCGAAGGGAGTTCTTCACTGTTATTAATAATTTTCTCAACCACTATATATGAATCACCTGAAACAGACCTGAGCCTTTCAAGGTATCGGGCCGGTTCGCTCAGGCCATCCACATGGTCAACCCTCACCCCTGACACATACCCGTTATCAATAAGCTCCTTAATAAACCTGTGAGTATACGCGAAGACCTCCTCATCTTCCACCCTCAGAGATATAAGACCATTGATATTAAAAAATCTCCTGTAGTTTATCTCCTCTGCAGCCACCTTCCAGAATGAGAGCCTGTAGTTCTGCAGCTCAAGGAGAGCGTCGAGTTTTTCAGCGTATTCTGCAGAACCGGGCGTATTAAACTGCGATAACTGCCTGTTCATGAAGGTCTCTACTGATGGTTCGTTGTCATAAAGTTCGCGCAGCATCCTCTTTGTATGGAGCGTCCGATCGTAATCACCTTCGCGTCTTCTTGAAAGCGAAGCTGTAATATTAAACTGATTCAGGGCACCAAGGAGTCTGATCATTGATGTATTCCCATTGCCATTAAGGTCAAGACCTGAAAGCTGTTTCTCACCGAAAACCACAGGGTATGATATAAGGCTCAGAGGGAACCTGTGCTCATAATATACTGCGTAAAGAGTATCGCCATCGTACTCAATTTTTATCTCGCCATGTTCAAGTGTTTCTGAATAGAATTTCCCGAGAAAAGGAACCAGAAGCCTCCCCCTGAGTGATTCATGGGCATGGTTCCACTCTATATCAAAATAATTTCTGAATTCTGAGTTTTTGCCATGTTCAAGAAGGTTATTAAGCATATTATTCTGATTGTGAAAAGCCATGTGATTCGGGACAATGTCCTGCAGCCAGCCGATGTTTAACTCCCTGCATCTACTCCGGAGTTCCCTGAAATTATCTATTGAACCTAATTCAGGATTGAGCATGTTATGATCAACCACATCATATCCATGAGTGCTGCCGGTTACAGCCCTGAATATCGGCGAGGCATATATATCGCTTATCCCGAGTTCATAGAGATAATCCAGTATATCCGCAGCATCCCTGAAGGTAAACTCACCGTTAAACTGAAGCCTGTATGTTGAAACAGGAACTTTCATCACTCTACCTTCACCTGGAGCAGTTTGCCGAGCCTGATGAAGAGTTCAGTCCATTTAGCCGCGTCAGCATCCCCCTCCTCACCTCTCGTTTTCATTTCGGAGAAGAAATTTTTTCCCGCGATAAAATATAAATTCTGAAGCCGCCACCTTTCATATTTCAATTCAAGCGGTTCAAGTGATTCAATAAGGCCTACAATCCTTTCTATAGTACGGTTTTTTTCAGGTGATGAATTATACTCATCAAGGCAGGCATTCAGTTTTTTATTGAACGCATAAGATATATTTAAAATATCCGGTGTAAAATCATGTTCCCGCATCTGTTCTATGATGCGTTTAATTTCACGCATATCAGGTTCAGCAGTTGTAAGCATCTTTTTCAGGTCATCATTAAGAATGAATTCCATTATTGAAGAGAATACACCGGGAAGAGGAACTCCCATCTTTTTCATTACCTGTATTACAGGAAGATTGTTTTCATTCAGCTGCCTCAGGTTACGTTCAAGCTCAGTAACAGCAGTATTCATAACCCTGTTTATCACACTCCTCTGTTCATCCCTGAAAAGATGCCATAACGAGTAATTCACTGTTGAAAAATGTTCTTCAATTTTTCTGAACGTGGCAGGAATATCATTTTCCCGGAATTCCGCAACTATCTCACCTAACATCTTCTCAAAGCATTCATCACCCATAAATTTTCTTACTCCGCCGAAAATGTTATGATCCCCCATGTGAAGTACGGCAAAACTGATCTCATTTTCCCCGGATGTTATACGTGATTTTACCCTGATCATGCCTGCTGCAAGTTTCAATCTGCCTGTTTCAATTCTTTCATACTTTTCCCTTTTAACTGAATAACAGTAGACTTCACTTTCTTCATCATATTCTCTGAAAAGTGAGGATACAGCGTAATGGGCACCGAAACGTACGGGGTCAATGATTACAGGCTTTACAAGTTTCATATAAACGTCTGCCCCGTTACTGAAGGCGAAATAATTAGCAGGGGCCTGTTCAAGAAGCTTTATGTATGTCTCTTCAAAGTTGAGCCCGCTTATCTCACCGGCAAGCTGCATCGCGCGTGCAGCATAAAGCATCACCTGTACAGATTCAATCCCTGAAATTTCATCAAAGAACCAGCCGCAGCTTGTATACATAAGAACCGCGTTTCTTTCCATCTCCATGAGTTTCAGAATCACTACTTTATCCTCCTGGGATAATCCGGTGTCTGTTATCTTATCAAAAAAACTGTATTCACTCACAGGAGCTCTTTTCAGAATCAAGTCTATATAATGTTCTTTCGCCAGCTGAGGATTAATACTATATCTCCGCATCCACTCAATGAATACTCCTGATAAATTATCCCTCAGCCAGTCCATTGCTCCGCGTAAAGGAGATCTCCACTCCTGGCTCCACCTGGTTTCAACACCAGTGCGGCACCCGCAATCTCTTCTCCAGCGTTCCACTCCATGTATGCAGCTCCAGGATGAATTCTCCCATAATTCAACTTCATGCTCCGGAGGAAACAACTCCAGAAATTCACCATAGACTGTTATTTTAGCAAGATTGTTATTCTCGATATGATAAAGCGCGTATGAAAGCGCCATTTCCCCATACCTGTGATGATGTCCGTAAGTTTCACCATCTGTTGCAATATGCACAAGGCGGGGATCGTTTCCCGGAGGAAAGGCGGAAATCAGTCTATCAGCGAACCCGACGCCATCATTCAGGAGATTGCCGAAGGCAATATCATGTGACATACCGCCGTAATAAAAAAAAACAGCTATGCGCCTGCCAGACGGAAGCCGGCATGTATATGGAATACCTGTATTCAGTCTCCCCTGTTTCACTTCATGCCAGCTTTTACTTCCGCTCTTTTTTATTCTCTTTGCCTGGTGTGGAGAGAGTATAGTAAACTTAATACCGTTCTCTGCCATAATATCAAGAGTCTCAAGATCAACCGCAGTCTCCGGAAGCCACATCCCCTCCGGCTTTCTGACGAACCTGTATTCAAAGTCACGTATGCCCCATATAACCTGAATCCTTTTGTCCTCACTCCCTGCGAGGGGCATTATTATATGGTTGTAGCACTGCGCTATCGCTGAACCGTGTCCTGAGAACCTCTCCATACTCTCCCTGTCCGCCTGCAGTATAAGACTGTAAGTTTCCGGATCATTGAATTCCATCCATGACAGGAGTGTGGGGCCGAAATTAAAACTGATGCGTGAATAGTTGCATGTGATATCGATTATCCTGCTGTCACTGTCAAGTATCCGCGACGCGGCATTAGGCGCATAACACTCAACTGAAACTCTCTTGTTCCAGTCGTGATACGGATATGCCGAATCCTGGACCTCCACTGCCTCAAGCCAGGGATTTTCACGTGGAGGCTGGTAGAAGTGCCCATGTATGCAGATATACCTGTTCATCTCCTCTCCGTTACTGAATAAATCAGAAAATTATACGGTTTAAGCAGTATCTCTGTTTTTTTATTAATCATTGACGGAGCTGAAACACCGGGGCCGTTCCAATTTTTATCAGCTGAATCTATAATCTTTAAATACTGCTTACCACGGCTCCCTGTAATACATAAGTTCTCATTGCCGGAGTAGTTCATCAGAACAGAGATCTCAGATCTGCCATGTTTTCTTCTTACAACCAGGATGTTCCCGTCTGCTGTAATCTCTGTTGCCAGATTTTTCCTGTATAGATTTCTCAGCGCGGGCAGCTTTTTACGCAGGCTTATAAGTTCCTTATAATAACTGTACAATGCAGAGTGTTCAGCCATGCAAATGGATCTTCTGTCAGTTTTAGAAGCATTAAAAGTGGATACAGCCTGCGGATCAGGAGGTTCCCCGCTCCACCCGAATGATGAAAATTCATTCCTTCTTCCATTTCTCACTGCCTCTATAAGATCAGGGTCACCGTGACTGACAAAATAGAGGAAAGGCGCGCCCTCGCCATACTCCTCCCCCATAAAAAGAAGCGGTATATACGGTGAAACCATAAGTGTACCTGCTGCAAGTTTCTGGGCCTCATATCCTGCAAGGGTTATAAGTCTCTCCCCGAGCATCCTGTTTCCCGCCTGGTCATGGTTCTGAACAAATACAACCATACTGCTTCCCGGGATATCAGCAGACGAAATACCATGAGACCTCTTCCTGAACTTTGAGTATTCCCCTGTGTAAACATACCCCTCAGAAAATGCTTTTGCCAGTTGAGCTATATCACCGAAATCTTCATAGTATCCGTTCTTATCCCCTGTAAGGAGTGTATGAATTGAATGATGAAAATCATCATTCCACTGGGCATGAACCGCGTACCCGCCTCTACTCTTTTCCTTCACAATCCTGCTGTCATTAAGATCGCTTTCAGCAATGAGATAAAATTCTTTCCCTGAAGTATCGGAGAATTCCCTCACCGCGTCAGCGAGCTCCTCAAGAATGTTTCTCGGGCTCTGGTCAAATATACCGTGAACAGCGTCAACTCTCAGTCCGTCTATGTGATAATTTGCAAACCAGTGAATAGCGTTCATGATGAAATAACTTCTTACACCATCACAGTATGCACCGTCAAAATTCACTGCATCACCCCATGGTGTTTTGTATTTATTGTTAAAATAGGGCCCGAATACAGACAGGTAGTTCCCCTCCGGCCCGAGATGGTTGTATACAACATCGAGGAAAAGCGACAACCCCTTTGCGTGACAGGCATCGCAAAGCTTTTTCAATCCTTCAGGCCCGCCATAGGAATTCTGAACCGCATATGGGTAAACGCCATCATAGCCCCAGTTCCTTTCTCCGGGGAACTGCGCCACAGGCATCAATTCTATTGTAGTAATCCCAAGTTCTTTCAATTCCGGGAGGAGAGGTATAATCGCTTCAAAAGTCCCTTCAGTTGTAAAAGTGCCGGTGTGCAGTTCGTAAAAAATCATTTTTCCAAGAGGAGGAGATTTCCACTCCCTGTCACCCCATGCGAACTTTTTATGATCGACCACCTCAGAAGGTCCATGAACTCCAAGGGGCTGAAATGATGAAGACGGATCAGGACGCTCAACATTACTGTCAACACGGTACATATACCTGTATCCCGGTTTTATTCCTGCAACTGACTTTCTCCAGTATCCGTCGTTTTCTCTCTCCATACCGATAGCAAGCGTAACCGGATGCTGAATAACAATTTCAACCGCTGATGCTGATGGTGCCCACAGCGTAAATTCACATTTATCGCTGCCTGAATATTCTGCTCCTGTCTTATGATATTTCATTTCAACCCTTCATTCCTGATACAGAGTTTCCTGTAGATATCTTCATAACCTGCTGCTGAGACACTCCAGCTGAAATCAGCTTTCATCGCGTTATCAATAAGTTTACCCCACTGTTCTTTATCAGCAAAGAGATTCAGGGCATCAACAAGTGTTTCATAGAGTGCCCCGGAATTATAATCCCTGAACAGGAATCCATTCACACCGGTATCGATCTCCTCCCCGCTTCTGCATGGAATTATCGTATCTGCCAGCCCCCCGGTCTCCCTTGCCACAGGTATTGTTCCATACCTGAAACTGATGATCTGCCCGAGTCCGCAGGGTTCAAATCTGGATGGTATCAGGAATATATCACTACCTGCATAAATCAGATGAGATAATTCCTCGTCATAACGGAGAGAGATATACATCTTCCCCTTATACCTCTCTGCAAACTCAGAGAATATTTTATGATAATACTCATCCCCTGTACCTAATAGCACAAACCGTATATCTCTCTGCATAAGTTTATCAATAATTGCAGCAGTAAGATCTATTCCTTTCTGCTCGGTCAGCCGTGTTACCATGCCGATTACAGGAGCACTGCTGTCATAAAAAAGTCCGCAGATACGGCAAAGGTGTTTCGTGTTTTCTTTTTTTGCCGCAATCATAGTTATATCAAAATTTGTTTTAATCAGTTTATCTTTTCCCGGATCCCATGTATCATAATCAACCCCGTTTAATATACCTGCCAGTGTGGCCTTCCTGCTTCTTAATAGCCCATCCAGACCCATTCCTGATTCCGGCGACTGAATCTCTTCACTGTACCTCCTGCTCACGGTATTGATAAAGTCCGCGTAATAGATTCCGCTTTTCTGAAAACTGAAATTTCCATAAAACTCCGCTCCGTACATACTGTATATACTCCACGGCAGGCCCGTAATATTTATAACTCTTCCGGGATCAAAGATACCGTGAAAGGCAAGATTATGAATAGTGTACAGCGTTGCTGTTGAACTGAAAAAGGGTTCATTGCTGTATAGTGTTTTCATGAAGAGGGGTATGAGTCCTGTCTGCCAGTCATTACAGTGTATTACATCGGGTTTAAAAGCCGCCAGCCTGCATATTTCAAAAACTCCGCGGCAGAAAAATGCAAACCTCCTGTCATTATCATTATAATCACCCTCCGCATCACCATAAATCCCGTCTCTGTCAAAATAAGGTCCATACTTCAATAAATAGAGCGTTACTGAAGATCCGGGTAATACAGTCCTGAAGACTCCCCCCTTTAGGCACACTCCCGATTCAGGGATAGTTACAATGCCTGCTTCTGTTATTTGAGATCTATCTATCTTAATAGAACTATAAAACGGGAGTATGCATATCACATTGAATTTTTTATTGTTTATAAACCTCGGGAGCGCACCTGTAACATCAGCAAGACCGCCTGTCTTGATAAAAGGGACAATTTCTGATGATACCATTACAATATTCACATCATAAAACCCCGGTTATCTGCTGCAGGTGCTGCCAGCGTTTTATTACCTGTTCCCCGGAAGTTCAAGTTCTATCCTCTCATCAGATCCGTGAAGAAGAGCAACTACAAGCGTAAGGTACTCCCTGAGGTGCCGTGTAATAAGAAAATTATCAAGAACGAACTGGTGTGCCTTGCCCCCCATGTCTTCAAGGATATCCCTGTGTTTAAGGAGATACCTGATCCTCAGCGCTGCGCCCTCTGACGTGTTTACAAGAAAACCGTTATAATGATCAATCACCTGGAGTTTGATTCCCCCTGTATTCCCTGCCACTACAGGTTTCCCTTTCCATAGTCCCTCGGATACAGTGAGCCCGAACCCCTCCCTCAGCGACTTCTGAATTATAATATCCGAACCGCGCTGCAGTGCGTTAATTTCACGATGAGCATCAGGCGGCAGTTCGAGTATATGGATATCAGGATCATCTCCGGCAAATTCTCCAACCTCTTTCAGCACCTCAGCGCCCTCAGGGTCATCGGTGGCACCGCCTCCTGCCAGAATCAGCTGTACCGGAATACTCTTTCTTATATGCCTGTAGCTTTTGATGACTCCTACCGGATCTTTAAACCTGTCAAACCTTGATATCTGCGTTATAACAGGGAGCTCCCTGTTTATATTATGCCTGGCCAGCACTGAATCTACTTCCTCAGTTGTGAGTTCTATATTCTTTTCACTTAAAGGATCAATACTTGGAGGTATGAGATAAAGCGGATGAGGCATGGGCTGAGTAAAAGTTGAGAGTGACCAGATACTGGCATCATAACTCTCAACAAACTTCCTGATATATTTCCATACAGGCCTGTATGGATGGCTCACGTCAATATGACACCTCCATAGCCACTTACCTTTTCTCCCTTGCGCGAATGAAAGAAGCGGTGCCGGCTGAGGATCATGTATAAAAACAACATCTGCCGCTTGGAGTTTTTCCTTCAGTTCCTCGTAATTCTGGCGCCCTGTCTCCTCATAATTCTTAAGGAGCGCTTCGGATATATCATCCCTGTTCCCCTGGAGAGAATTATGCATCTTCTTTGTGCACTGGTAGAATTCACTGTTCCCCTTTATCACTTCCCATGAGGCATCAATTCCGAGTTCAATCTTGAGTGGAATAAGTCGGTTTAATATTTCAGCGACACCTCCGCCTTCCTTTGTCGAATTCACATGAATTATTTTCATTCCTTTCAGAGGCGCGGCGAGCTGTTTCAGGTGGTCTATAACCTCATAACCCACGATCTCTGCATAGTTATCAAGCATATTATCCACTACAAACCTCCTTCAAAACTGCAGAATGCATCTGCAATCTCATCCCGCAGGCTGCTCAGAGTTGTAAAATAAGGGTCAATAGTATTAAGCATCTCTATAAGTTCATTATACCTGCCATCAAAAGTTGACAGCCATATAGAAAAATCATTTTTGCTCTCGGCAGTTCTTCTCCTTGAGTCAATAAAATGATAAAAGATGCTTCCAAGCGGAAGCCGTGGTATAAGGTTCCTGAATTCATCAGGAGAAGTGACCCTTTGTTTTGTATCAAAGACAACTATTTGTGATCTTGTAAACTGGAACTGATCACCCGTTCTTGTCCAGGGGACATGTTCACGTTCATAAAGGTGCTGTTCGATAATTTCAACAATCTCCCTCCTTAGATCTTCAATTGAGAGATGTTCATTGGGGTCAATAAGAGAGAGTCTTTCAGCAATAACATGATCATGAAGGGCATGAGAAGCCCACACCGCGAAATCATTCTGATATTCCGGATCAACATAAGTATGCCTTAACATAACACCCCAGAAATGATAATAAATGCTCCCCGTATGAGTAACAAGAAGTCTGTCCCGCAATTCCCGCAGATTCTGTGCCTGTTCACCTGTTGAAATTGTAATAAGTGCACAGTCAAGAATCCTGAATTCCTCACTCATTACTAACCTCCAGAAAAATTTGTTTGCAAGATTGCAGCTTAATCTTAATAAAATAAGAGTGATTGAAGAACGAATCAAAAAAAACTCTAAATTCACTAATGAGTAACAAGCTCTACCAAACTCGAAATAAGCACTTCATCAATTTCCTGATATTACCGCACATTTTTCTTGACTTTTAACCCCCTGAAAAACCTAT
>DAISJZ010000015.1:0-43489 GCA_036821145.1 Spirochaetota bacterium | reverse complement strand
TGCAGCCCCTTGTCGGGATAAATAAAAAAGGCTGCCAGTGATGGCGGCCTTTTTTATTGCTCAACATTCCCCGGTAATTTCCAAATGACTTATCTATTTTGAATATCTTTTTTTCAGTTGTCTGGACGTTGTGCGCGTTTCTTGACGAAATGCTTTCCGGT
Source organism: Spirochaetota bacterium (assembly GCA_036821145.1). GTDB lineage: Bacteria > Spirochaetota > UBA4802 > UBA4802 > UBA5550 > UBA5550. The sequence continues at coordinate 43,328 of DAISJZ010000015.1, read as the reverse complement.
TTGTTATATTGTTAAATAATCAATCTGATAAAAAATGTTTCTGGGGAAGTACATGATTAAGAAAACAGCTGCATTTATTATTTTTGTTATATATTCAATTGCATCTTATCCTGAAAACATGAAAATTACCTGGCTTGAATCTTCGTTTGAACCTTTTACAATAACCAGCGGGGAGTATAAAGGAAAAGGGATGGTTGATCAAATTACTGGCATTCTACAGTCTGAATTGCCTCAGTATACACATGAGAGAAAAATTGCTAATCCTGCACGTATTATACATGAGATTTCAACAGGGGGGAATGTCTGCTCTGTTGCATTTATTAAAACAGAGGATAGAATGAAGATCATGTATTTCTCAAAACATCCTACTGTCTTCGGGATGCCGCACTGTGTTACAGTACTGAAGTCAAAAATCAGCAGATTCAATAATGGGAACACAGTGTCACTTGAAAAACTGATGATGAATAACAAGTTGAAGCTTGGTATAGTAAAAGGAAGATCCTATGGCAGAAGGATTGATCGATTATTAAAAAATAATAAAAAGAATAACAATATTTATATTCGCCATGGTTCAGATCTCTATGAAGGGCTTTTTAAGATGCTGAAATATGGAAGAGTAGATTACGTTTTAGGATACCCGGCTGAAGCTTTTTTCCTGGCAAAAAAACTTGGCATAGACAGTGAAATAGTGAATATAGGGATTCAGGAATCAGATCAGTATAGTTATGGATATTTTGTTGTTCCTAAGAATAATTGGGGTGAGCAGCTTATAAAAGAGATCGATCTGATACTCGGGAGCAAGAGAAAGGAGAATAATTATATAGAAGCAATGGAATACTGGCTGGATCCTAACAGTAAATCTACTTTCAGAAGAGCGTATTATAATGATTTCCTTAAAAAGTAGAATCAATCCCCCGGAAAAAATTAATCATCTGGTATTTCTCTTGATATCTTTTTTTATTTTATCCTGTACCTCCTTCCCTGAAAAAATTTCAAAGGAAAAATTTACACTTGAGGACGCCAACAGGGCAGGGTTTGAAACTGAACTGATTAAAACAGCGGTGCAGCCTGACGGGAAGATAGTTGTTCTGGCCGCAATAAAGATGCGCGACGACAGGAACAGCCACAGGCTCTACCTGAAGGTGCAGAGGTATCACAGGGACGGGAAGCGCGATGATTCATTCAGGTGTGATGATTTTTTTTATGGTAATGAAATTGAGGATTTCTCCGAAAGCTTTCTCGTTATTGATAAAGATGGGGATATCTTTTTCCCCGGAATTTTGAGAGAGATGGTCAGTGAATATGATTACAGACACAGGTATACTGTTTTCAGGCTTTCATCAGACGGAGCACTCACAGCAAGATATCCTGTTGATACAGGGGAGTTTTACTCCAGATTTATCCGTAACCTTGTACCTGTTGTGCGGGATGGGCATGTTGCCGGCTTCTATGTTACAGGGGAGTACCGGAAACTGGATATTAAAGGCCATCTTGCAGGTGGTATTTATACCATACTTAAACTTACCAGTGAATGCAAGCCTGACCCCTCATTTAACCCGGTAAAGGGGATTGAACGGGTCCATGAGAAGCTTCACTCCGGACTTAAAGCTGTTACACCTGACGGCGGTCTTGTGTATTCAGTTGAATACCATTATAGCCACAAAGAACGTGAAAAGCATGGTATAAAGTCCGCAGTAAGAAAGATATACAGCAACGGCAGGGTGGACATGGCATTTAACAGAAAAATTGCCGTTTACCTGCGTGACGGTTCAGAGGTTCGTTCACATTCAGTAGATTCCCGCGGCAGGATTGCAGTATCATTAAGGACGGGAGACAACAAAAGAGACAGGGTCAACCGCATACTCCTCTTTAACATAAAGGGGAGGAGAATCCCCACATTTGAATTCAGTGAACCTTCCCTTGTGGAAAAATGGGATGGTGTTGATTCAGAATATACTGATTTAATCTTCGTGGATGACGGGGGAATTTATGCTCTTAAAAAATATGTATATGAGGGAACTCTGGTGCGTCTTGATTCAAGGGGAGCTGTTGACAATTCTATCTCAGGTGAATTTAAAGAGAAAAAAATACATCATATTTATTCTTTGGACAAATATAATGACGAGATATATCTTCAGGAGAAACACCTGTGGCGCTTCAACAGTGACGGAAGCGTTGTCGCCCTGTATAAATTCTGCAGCGGTCCCGATTTTGAACCGAACAAAACCCTGTTTGAGAAAACAGTGTACGCCTGTAAATTCGGATGTTTGCTTGCAATTGTAGGTATCTATGAATTATTCGGCGGCAAAATGAGGTTTATGCCGTGAAAAAGTAATCTTTTTTCGCAATTTTCTGTCTGCTGCCGGTTTCATTTATATCCTTTTTTTCTGATTTTTTTTTCTTGTCTTTGTAATCATAACCCTGTCAATTTTCAGACCGTCCAGATCCATGACTTCAAACCTGAAACCGTTTTCACTGATATAATCTCCGGCTTGAGGAAATCTTCCCAGCTTATGAATGATAAATCCTGCAACAGTTGAATATGGGCTTACTTCACCGGAGATTTTAATATCTCCAATAATCTCTTCGAGAAGATCGAGCTGAGTCTCTCCATCCACAAGATAGCTGTTTTTGCTTCGCTTTATAATCCTTGGTTCATTGGGAGTGTCAGTATCAGGGAGCTCTCCAAAAATATTCTCAGTCAGGTCATGAAGGGTGACTATCCCCTGAACTGTGTTGAATTCATCAATAACAATGCCGAAGTGGCACTGTTTCTTTTTAAACTTTTCAAGGATTCTGAGAGAACTCATATTTTCCGGAATAAATGTAACAGGCTTAAGTATGCTTTTCAGGTTAAAGTTTTTCCGGTCCCTGTTATCAGTATAATCCTTGACAGTAATAATACCGAGAACTGAGTCCAGTGAACCGTTGCACACAGGGAATTTGCTGTGGCTGCTTTTTTTTATAATCTTATCAATTTTATCTATGCTGTCATTGATATTGATCCAGGTGATGTCACTGTTTCTTGTCATTATCTGATGTCCCTTCCTGTCGAAAAACCGGAACAGGTTCTGGTACAGCTCGGATTCTTTCGGGCTTATGACCCCCTCTCTCCCTGCCATTTTAATCATTATCCTCAGTTCCTCTTCAGTGAAAGAGGGGGCAGGCTGTTCACTGATGAAGAGGAGTTTAAGTAAGAGCCGTGTGGAGATGGAGAGAAAAGCTACAACAGGATATGTTATTTTTGAGAGGAGAAAAATCACCGGAGCCATAATCTCAGCGATTTTTTCAGGGTTTGTCAGAGCAAAAGTCTTCGGGACAAGCTCACCGATAACTATTGAGAAGTAAGTAATTGCAGATACAACAATTATAAGAGAGATGTTTGCCGCATAAGGGCGAATAAATTCAAACTGCCACAGGAAAGCTGCCATGTCATCAGAAAGCTGAATACCTCCGTAAGCACCGGAAACTATTCCTACAAGGGTAATTCCTATCTGTATTGCTGAAAGAAAATTTTCAGGTTTATCCAGGAGCCTCAGTGCAATCTTAGCTCCTCTCCGGCCCGCGTTACTTCTGCTTTCGAGCCTTGTTTTACCTGATGATACAAGAGCTGTTTCACTCAAAGCAAATAATCCGTTTAAAAGTATAAGTACAGCAATTATCAGTATATCCATTTATATAATTTTCCTCTATTGAATGCGTTTACAGATTTTTTTGTTTATATTCCCGCAATCCGGCATTCTTGCAGAAATATATCCCCTGTATATTTACTAAAATAAAAATTGCAGCAAGCAATTTATCAATATTTACCTTCGTATTGGCTTCGGGAAGGCGCCGTATTGGTTTCGTTAAAATAATTGGCCGCTTTTAACTAAAATTATATATGCTAAACAAAAAAATAGTAATATTCTTGACAATCGGGCCGAATATATACTATACGTTTATATAGTCCGGGTTTGGAGACATATTAACAGAATTGTTATTGCAATATTTTATTTAAAGAATAAATTGTAATAAAAAAAATGAAAAACATCCATCATCCGAACGTATATAAATCAGAATAATCCGTACATTGTTATTATTTAAGGAGTTACTATGACTGTCCAGAAAGAATTAAATATGAAAAATCAGGCAATTGATGCCGCAATGCTCCAGATTGAGAAACAGTTCGGTAAAGGTTCAATTATGCGCCTTGGAGATAAACCGGCAAAAGAGCAGACCCCGGTAATATCAACCGGCTCTCTTGAGCTTGATATTGCTCTCGGAGCAGGAGGGGTTCCCAGGGGCCGTGTTGTAGAGATTTACGGGCCTGAATCATCAGGTAAAACTACTCTTACTCTTCATATGGTTGCGGAAGCTCAGAAACTTGGAGGTTCAGCAGCTTTTATTGATGCGGAGCATGCGCTTGATCCTGTTTATGCGGGAAAATTAGGTGTGAAAACTGAAGATCTTCTTGTCTCACAGCCCGATACAGGTGAGGAGGCCCTTGAAATTACTGAAGCGCTTGTAAGATCCGGTGCTATAGATATAATAGTAATAGATTCAGTAGCAGCTCTTGTCCCGAAGGCTGAAATTGATGGAGATATGGGGGATTCACACATGGGGCTTCAGGCGAGACTCATGAGCCAGGCCCTCAGAAAACTCACAGGTGTAATTGCAAAATCGAATACCTGTGTAATTTTTATAAACCAGATAAGAATGAAAATAGGTGTTATGTTCGGCTCTCCCGAAACTACCACCGGCGGTAATGCCCTTAAGTTTTACTCCTCAGTGAGGCTTGATATAAGGCGTGTGGAAACACTTAAAAATGGAGATGAGCCTGTAGGTAACAGAGTCAGAGTGAAGGTTGTTAAAAATAAAGTTGCACCGCCATTTAAACAGGCGGAATTTGACATTATGTATGATTCAGGAATTTCCCGTGAAGGCGGAATACTTGATCTTGCTGTAAAATATGATATAATTAATAAAGCAGGTACCTGGTATTCATATAAAGAGGACAGAATAGGTCAGGGGAGAGAGAATGTCAGGAAATTTCTCAAAGATAATCCTGAAATATGCAAGGATATTGAGACCAGAATAAAAAATGAAGCAGGAATTGCCGGCAGCGGAAATTCAACTGAAAATCCGGCTCAACAGGCAAAGACGGAATCTGTAAAACAACAGAGTACAAAGTCTGCTTCCACGGCAGCAGCTGCTCCGGAGCCTGCAGCAATAGAACGGTAAACGGAAGGTGTTATGAACAGGATAGTAAGACTGAAAAATGATGACGATATAAAACGCATAAAGGAGTGCGGTCTTATTATCCATTCTCTTTTTAAGCTGATTCAGACAATGAATCTGGAGGGCTTGACTACATGGGAACTGGATTCATTTATTGAAGATTATATAATGAAGAGAAAAGCCCGGGCTGCTTTTAAAACGGTCAGGGGATATTCTTTTGCTTCATGTATATCCGTAAATAGTGTGGCCTCCCATGGAGTACCTTCCCGAAAACTGCGGATCAAAGAAGGGGATATTGTTAAAATTGATACAGGTACAGTGATGAATGGTTACTTCGCAGATTCATGCATTACTGCAAAAATCGGGGTTATAAGTGAGTCTGCCGAAAGGCTTGTTGATGCTGCTTACAAGGCTCTTTTTGCCGGGATAAACGAAGTGTATCCAGGCAAAAATATTGGAGATATAGGTTTTGCAGTGGAAGGGTATGTGAAAAGTCTCGGTTATTCTGTTGTGAAGAATTTTACAGGGCATGGTGTCGGTTTTGCTCTTCATGAACCCCCTGTTGTTCCTAATTACGGGTCAAGAGGAACAGGTCATCTTCTCAGAGAGGGGATGGTTATGACTGTAGAGCCTATTGTTAATGAAGGGAGTGATGAACTGCTGGTTCTTGATGACGGATGGACTTCAGTTACTTCAGACGGAATGCTTTCAGCACAATTTGAACATACGATAGCAATAACTGAAGCCGGGCCTGTACTTCTTACATCGGAGTGAGCCTGCTGCATTTTCATGATCCGGAATCATAATTGGAACTTTGAATTCATAAAACTTCTTTATATCTTTTAATTGACTCAACGGGTTGTTTTCACCAGTCTGACATATCAGACTTTTTGCTGATTCTGATTTATTGCGGAACGGGAACGTCACCTCTGCCTGGGCAGGGCTCCTGTGAAATCCCGCCGCAGGAGAGCCTCTGCAGATGCGAGACAATGTTTCGCAGCAAGTCTATTATTACAGGTGAAGATTTTCATGAAAAGCAAACAATTGAGAGATATACAATCTGAACCGGATTACAGGAATATTCCGATAAACAGGGTAGGTATTAAAGATATTCGCTATCCAGTGGTTGTGCTTGATAGAATGGATGGAAGACAGCATACTGTTGCAAAAGTGAACATGTATGTAAATCTCCCCCATCAGTTCAGAGGGACCCACATGAGCAGGTTTGTTGAAATTCTCAACCGCTACCGCCACGGGATCAGCACCCTGAAAATAAGGGAAATTCTTGATGATATGAAGAAACAGTTAGATGCTGAAACCGCTCATTTTGAAATTGAATTTCCATATTTTATAACAAAGTCAGCTCCAGTGTCAGGTGAAGAGGCAAAGATGGAATACACCTGCCGTCTTGTTGCAAATTCTGATGTGGATTATTATATGCTTGAGGTAAAGGTACCGGTTTTATCTCTCTGCCCCTGCTCTAAAGAGATCAGCAGCTTCGGGGCTCATAACCAGAGATCAATTTTTACACTGCAGATAGAAGCCAGAGAGAAAATATGGATAGAGGATATTATAGAGATTGCTGAAGCATCAGCAAGTTCTGATATCTATTCAATTCTCAAGCGCGAAGATGAAAAGTATATCACTGAAAAATCTTATGAGAATCCGGTTTTTGTTGAAGATATGGTTCGCAATGCCGCTGAAAAACTTATGAAAACAAAAGGGGTACTCTGGTTCTCCGTTGAGTCAGAAAATATGGAGTCTATTCATAATCATTCCGCGTATGCGCAGATATGTATTGATATGAGAGAGAGGTAATGCGTACCCTGATACTGTTAATTCTGTCTGTTATTATGGTTGCAGCATCCGGATGCAGAAACAGTAATGATGTTATAGCCGGTATGAAATCCGGCAGGATTTACCGGTTTGAATTTCATAACTGGCTTAAGGCTCGGGGCATCAATCCTGCGGAGCTTTATAATGATCAGGAGAAATCAGAAGAACAGTTAAAACAGATGGCGGTTGAAATACTATCTGTTGAAAAGGCTCTCTCTGATAAATTTAACACCACTTCATTCTACACTAATATCAATAGTGTAATATATGCGAATTTTCTTTCATCATATTTCAAATCTGAAATTAAAAAGAAGCTGGACTATGCTGAAACAGCTGTTGAGATTAAGCTGATTAAGTTATATATTCCGGCAGACTTGAACACAGGCACTAACAGAGCTGTTTTTAGCGATAAGCTTTCTCTGGCCGGGTATATAATTCAGCAGTATAAAAATGGGGCGGATTTTAACAGGCTCTGCCTGAAATATTCAGAACATGGCAATAATGGCTCCGCATACGAATCAGAAATTATTCCAATGGTGTTTCTTGATGCCGGTATTGTTAAAGAGATAAAAAATTTAAAGGATGGAGAATGTATACCGGAGCCAGTAGTGATGCGGGATTCTATTGTGATTGTAAAATTAATCCGCCGGCTGACTCTAACCGGTGAAAACGCTGAAAAACTGATCAACCGGAAGGAAATTTATAACAGGTTTATTGATTATCTTTCAGAAGGAACTGTTGAGTATGTTATTGCAGAAAGCGGTGCGGATTTAAAAGTTGTTTCAAATATTGAAAATGCCGGGTTTAAAATGAAGAATGAAAGTTTATTTTCAATAAACGGTAAATCATTTACCTCAGGAGAACTCGATGAAGTGCTCAGGCTTTTTGTTTTTTTGAAGTACGGAGGTGGAGAACTCACTCCTGACACGGTGCTGAAAAGAAATACAGCCCGTAATATTTTAAATGAGTATATACTTTCATCCGGAGCTGAGAAAAAAGGGATATGTAATCATAAAGATTTTAAAGAGAAATGGGGATATATCAGTAAAAGCATTCTTGCCGGAGCATATAAATATTATATATTATCAGGGAAAATCACAGGGGATAATTTATCTTCTGATAAAAAAAACGGTCCCGGGTCAGTAATCCCTGATATTAATATAGATTACAGCCGTTTCGTTAATAAAGATTCAGCAGGTAATGATCTCCCATCGAATAAAATAATTGAAGAAAGAAAAATTAATTGGGAAAAAAACTTACTTAATTCAAATAGTTTTATAATTTACCGGGATAGTTTTTTTTAAACGTATCAGTTGACTAAACCTGCTCCGGCTGTTGCAGGATCGATTAAAAAGATTTTTTCATTCCCTTCTATTGAGATATCTTTCAGGGGGTTTATATCAATACCAAGTTCTTTTGCTGAATTGATGTAGAAATTAATAACATCCTTAAGTCGTCTGACAGCTTCATTTTCATTAGATCCGTAACAATTAATATCAAGCTCGGGACAGTTTGCTATATATTCTCCGCCGTTATTAATAAGTTTTATAGATATATTCATTTAAAATTCTCCATTAAAATTACAGCCTGATATTAAAGCGTATAAAAGAAATATCGTCATAATAATAAATTTTTATTAGAATTCCGCGAAGTAATTTATATATTACAAAACGCTTTATTCTAAAGTTCGGAATTTATCGTTTATGTACTTATTATTTTTTACAATAAGCGGTATCCGGCATGAATAATTCTTGCAATAATCCGGTATCACGAAATAAAATAAATTTATCAGGAGATAAGAGTGGATAACGAAAGAGGAAACGGCCGTGTCATTTTTGCCCATATAACAATAGGGATACAGCTTGCTATTACTATTCTTTTATTTGTTTTAGGAGGGAACTGGCTGGATGCGCGTTTTGATAAGTCACCTCTTTTTCTGATAATAGGAACCGCATCCGGTATGGCTATAGGGTTTTATCATTTGTTAAAAGACCTTCAGGGAGAAGAGAGTAAAGATCAGCGTTTGAAAAAGAAAAAACCCGTTAAATGGAACTGAGTGAATAAAAATATATTAAGCAGATAAAAAACAGTACGACTGTATGGTTTTTTAAAAAAAAACAGTTAAGGAAAAAAAAAGATTTACAAATTAAATACCTTTGTTTAGGGTCAAATAGAACAAAAATCCGTAATAGGATTATTTGTTTGTGTGTGTGAAATAAATATAAATATAAAAAAAATAAACAAATAAAAAATAACTCAAACATTGTCGGTTAAGCCATAACTGGTTATATATAAACTATCATATTTTAAACGATTGCAGATGTCTTTACATTTTGTAAGCTAAACAAATATATATATACAATATGAGGTTGTATCCTTATGGTTCATTTTGTACAATTACTAAACACTATTGTAACATCTAAAGCTGAGGCGCATGCTTGCGGTGAAGATTCGATGTATGATATCGTAATCAGTCACGTAACAGATCAGCCTTTTCTGTATCATGTTACACCTCACGGGATATCAGAGATTTTCGGTAATCTGATATTTAAACTGAATACTATGCTTGGTTTTCATGTTCCTGATGCAACACCGGTTACTGAGTGTCTCCATGGCCATGCTGCTGAAGTGATTCTTGCTACTCCTGTAAAACTGTTCGGCATATTTGATCTCAGGATAACCAAGTGGGTTATTATGCTGTGGGTTACAATGTTTCTTTGTGCTCTTGTTTTCATCCCGCTTGCGAGGAAAATTAAAAACTCACCAATGGGCTCAAAGTCAAGATGGGTCAATCTTTGGGAATCGCTTATCGGTTTTGTGCATGATGAGATTGTTGAGCCTAATTTTGAACATGATTATGCTAAAAAAGCAATGCCTTATTTCTGCTCAGTATTCTTTTTTATTCTTTTTGCGAATTACCTGGGGCTTATACCGGGATCCGCAACAGCTACAGGCAACCTTGCAGTAACAGCAGGTATGGCAATGTTTACACTGTTCGGTATGTTCGCAGTAGGTACAATAAAGCAGGGGCCTCTCTGGATCTTTTCAGGAATTGTACCTCACGGTATACCCTTTCTTATGTATTTTCTATTATGGCCGATTGAGGTTATGGGTCTTGTAATTAAGCCTTTTGCCCTGACCGTTCGACTTTTTGCCAACATGACAGCGGGTCACATCGTTATCATAATATTTCTTTATCTTGTTATGATGTTCCAGAGCTATCTTGTTGGTGTGGGTTCAGTATCACTTTCGCTGATTATATATCTGCTTGAGCTTCTTGTTGCTTTCATCCAGGCATATATATTTACATCACTTTCAGCAATGTTTATTGGCTCATGTATGCATGCTCATTAAATCTGTAAAAATTTTACAGATTAAAATAGAAGAGTTAAGTAAATTAAAAATTAATAATGCTTAACAAAAACACAAAAATTTCAGGAGGAATTTAATGGAATATTTGGGAATGTCGTATTTAGCGGCAGGTTTAGGAGCAGGTCTTGTTGTTGTTGGTGCAGCTCTTGGTATCGGTAAACTCGCAGCCGGTGCACTCGAAGGTATGGCTCGTCAGCCTGAAGTAAGTGGTGACCTCAGAACAGCGATGATTATTGCTGCTGCTCTTATCGAAGGTTTCACATTCTTTGCTCTTGTTGTTACTTTCATGCTCGCAACACAGGCACCTAAGGAAAATCCAGCTTCTGCTAAAGCTCCGGAAGCAGCAACTGAAACTAAGTAGTTTTCGGTAGTCAGTTATGCTGGAAATACTAGAAAAGGGTTTGCTAAGGGTTGAGCCGGGTCTGCTTTTATGGACTATCATAACATTTATAGTGTTACTGGTAATCCTCTGGAAAGCAGCCTGGAAACCTGTGGTGGAAGCGCTTGATGCCAGGGCAGAAAAGGTGCGCAGCGACATAGAGAACGCTGACAGATCCAGACAGGAAGCTGAAAAGCTTCTGGCACAGCATAAATCAATGATGGATAATGCTAAAAACGAAGCTGCCAGAATTATGTCTGACAGCAGAGAAGCAGCAGAAAAATTAAAAAATGAAATCATTGAAAAAGCAACTGCTGATGCACGGGATTTATCAGACAGGACCAAGAAAGAGATAGAACTCGCCAAGGATAGAGCATTAGCTGATATCAAGGCTGAAGTTGTAAATCTTTCAACGGAAATAGCTGCAAAGATAATCAACAAGAACCTTAATCCTGATGATCAGAAAGCTCTTGTAGAAGAGACTCTTAATAAAGTTAGAACAGTTCAGTAACCTGAACTGTTCTAACTAAAAAAAAGAAAGAGAAAGGTAATCAAAGTGGCTGCTAATGATATTGCTCGAGTTTATGCTAATTCAATTTTTGATATAGCAAAAGAGAAAAATATCCTCCCGCAGGTTGAAGAGGAATTAAAAGCTGTTTCTGATATAATTGCGGAGGATGAAACTTTCAGAAACTATTTGAATACTCCAGGTATCACCAAGGATATCAAAAAGGGGTTTATTGATAAAGTCTTTGCCGGTAAAATATCTGAATATATTGTGAATTTGTTAAAATTATTAATTGATAACAGTCGGCAGACAGTAATTACGGAAATCTACGAAGCCTTTGTGGAATTGAATGATATAGCTAATAATAGACAGAGAATTACAGTTATAACTCAATCAAATCTCAACGCTACTTTGCTTGACAAGATCAAACTTGAAATCGGTAAGAAACTGGGTAAAGAAATTATTGTAACTGAGCAGGTTGATGAATCGATATTGGGTGGTATCATTATTAAAATAGGCGACCTTGTTATAGATGGATCTTTAGCAAAGGGATTGAAGAATATAAGACGAAATCTATTAAATAGTAAAGTCAGGAGTGAAATGGCTTATGAAGATTAAAACGGAAGAAATTAAGTCAATTATTAAAAAGGAGATTGAGGGATATAAGTCAGAACTCGATGTCAGCGAGGTTGGTACTGTTATTCAGGTTGGTGACGGTATTGCCAGGATTCATGGTCTCACAAGTGCGATGTCAGGTGAGATGCTTGAGTTTGAGAATGGGGTTCAGGGGATGGTTCTCAACCTTGAAGAAGATTCAATCGGTTGTGCTGTTCTCGGTGATTATCTTTCAATCCAGGAAGGGGATTCTGTTAAGAGATTAAACAGGGTTCTCGCTGTTCCGGTAGGTGAAGAGCTTCTCGGTCGTGTTGTTTCTCCTCTTGGTGAACCTCTCGATGGAAAAGGGCCTATCAATTTAACAAATTTCAGACCTCTTGAGTTTTTAGCTCCAGGTATTGCTGACAGACAGCCGGTTCACGAACCATTACAGACTGGTATTAAATCTATTGACTCAATGACACCAATAGGAAGAGGCCAGAGGGAGCTTATTATCGGTGACAGAAAAACCGGTAAAACAGCTATAGCAGTTGATACAATCATTAACCAGAAAGGTAAAGGGGTTGTATGCGTTTATGTTGCTATAGGTCAGAAAGCATCAACAGTTGCGACAGTTGTTGAGAAACTTCAGGAAACCGGAGCAATGGAATATACAATCGTTGTATCTGCTGCTGCTTCAGATCCTTCACCGGTTCAGTACATAGCTCCATATGCCGGATGTGCAATGGCTGAATACTTTATGTATGATAAAGGTGGCGCAACACTCTGCGTTTATGATGACCTTTCAAAGCAGGCAAATGCTTACAGGGAGCTTTCACTCCTTCTCAGAAGGCCTCCAGGAAGGGAAGCGTATCCCGGAGACATTTTCTACTGTCACTCAAGGCTTCTTGAAAGGGCAGCGAAATTATCAGATGATATGGGCGCTGGTAGCTTAACAGCTCTGCCAATAATTGAAACACAGGCTGGTGAGGTTTCCGCATATATCCCGACCAACGTTATCTCTATTACTGACGGTCAGATATATCTGCTTCCAAACCTTTTTGCATCAGGTGTAAGGCCTGCGGTTGACGTTGGTATCTCTGTATCACGAGTTGGTGGTGCCGCTCAGATTAAAGCGATGAAAAAATATGCCGGTTCATTGAGACTTGACCTCGCTCAGTTCCGTGAACTTGAAGCATTCGCACAGATGGGTACAGAACTCGACCCTGCTACACAGAAACAGCTTGATCGTGGTATGAGACTTGTTGAGATCCTTAAACAGGAGCAGTACGTGCCGATGGATGTTGCTGAACAGGTGGCAATAATATATGCCGGTACTCAGGGTCTTGTTGATAAAGTTCCTGTAAAACAGGTTAGAGATTTTGAAAGAAAATATATCCAGTATTTAAATGATTCACAGAGTAATTTACTGAAAGAGATTCGTGAAACAAAAGAATTAAAAAGTGTTGATGAACTTACAAAAATTACAGCAGAGTTTGTTGATAAGTATCTCGATTCACTAAAATAAAAGTTGAGGATTGAGTTGTGGCTAATCAAAGAGACATTAAGAGAAGAATAAAATCCGTCGGTAATACTAAAAAAATTACCAGTACGATGGAGATGGTAGCTACTTCTAAGATGAAGAAGGTGCAGGAACGCCTGAACCAGTCCAAGCCTTATGAAGTAAAAGTTAATGAGATTATAAAAAATCTCATGGCTGCCGGTTTTTCAACCATTCATCATCCTCTTTTCAGAGAAGTTGCTCAGCCATCGAGATGTCTTATTCTACAGATAACCGGTAACAGGGGACTCTGCGGAAGTTTTAACACAAGAGTAATAGATAAGACTCTCGATTTTAAAGAGCAGCTTGAATCTGAAGGTAAAGAAGCGTTACTCTATGTTATAGGTAAAAAGGCAACATCGTTCTATAATTTTATCAAAATTCCCATGTATAAAATGGGTCTCAATTCTGAAGATAAATTTAATTTTGATGATGCTGCAAAACTTGGAGAAGAATTAACCAAGCTTTTTATAAGCGGAGAAGTTCATGAAGTTTATATTTCATATACCAAAGTTTTCAGTTCAGCAAGTCAGAAGCCTGAGATTGTAAAATTATTACCGATCGCTCCTGATATGGAGATTGATCATGATGTATTGCCGGCAGCTAATATGGATTATATATTCGAACCGAATCCGGCTGATATTTTTTCCTATATACTGCCTCTTTATCTGAAAGTTAAGCTTTTTACCTGTTTCCTTGAATCATCTTACTCAGAACAGTTCGCGAGACGGGTTGCTATGAAAAATGCAACTGACGCAGCTAAAGAAATGATAAAAGAGCTGACTGTTTCTTACAACAGGGCAAGACAGGATAAGATTACGACAGAGATTTCTGAAATTGTAGGGGGAGCAGCAGCTCTCGAATAATAAAAGGTTGATAGAAATTAACGTAATTTAAGGAGTAGTTTTATGAGTGAAAATATCGGGAAAGTTATACAGGTTATAGGCTCTACCCTTGATGCTGAATTTCCTGAAGGCAAACTGCCTGAAATCTATAACGCTCTTATTATTGAAACCGAAGTTATGGGTGAAAAAATAAGACTTGTTACAGAAGTTCAGCAGCACCTTGGGGGAAATAAAGTCAGGGCTGTTGCACTTGCCTCTACAGATGGTATAAAACGAGGGGATAAAATAGTTGATACTGGTGCAGCTATATCAGTTCCTGTAGGGCCGGAAACTCTTGGAAGGATTTTCAATCTTCTGGGTGAGCCGGTTGATAAAAAAGGGCCTGCTAACGCTAAAGAATTCAGGCCAATTCACCAGGCTCCGCCAAAGTTCGAAAACCTCGAACCGAAAACAGAGCAGTTTGAAACTGGTATTAAAGTTATCGACCTCCTTGCACCTTACATTAAAGGTGGAAAAACCGGTCTATTCGGCGGTGCTGGAGTTGGTAAAACAGTTATCATTATGGAACTCATCAACAACGTTGCTCAGCAGCATGGTGGATATTCAGTTTTCGCCGGTGTTGGTGAAAGAACAAGGGAGGGGAATGACCTCTGGCTTGAAATGACTGAGTCAGGCGTTATTAATAAAGCTTGTCTCTGCTATGGTCAGATGAACGAACCACCTGGAGCGAGACTCAGGGTTGCGCTTTCAGCTCTGACAATGTGCGAATATTTCAGGGATATGTCAGGAAGCGATGTTCTTCTTTTCATCGACAATATATTCAGGTTTTCTCAGGCAGGTTCTGAAGTATCAGCTCTGCTCGGCCGTATGCCGTCAGCTGTTGGTTACCAGCCTACACTTGCTACAGAGATGGGTAAACTTCAGGAGAGGATTACATCTACAAAAGGAGGGTCAATTACATCAGTTCAGGCTGTATATGTACCTGCTGACGACTTGACAGACCCTGCTCCTGCTACAGCGTTTATCCACCTTGACGCACAGACAGTTCTTTCACGTCAGATTGCTGAGAAGGGGATTTATCCTGCGGTTGACCCGCTTGAATCTTCATCAAGGCTTCTTGCACCGGAACTTGTAGGTGCTGAACACTATGGTGTAGCTATGGACGTTAAAAGAATTCTTCAGAGATATAAAGACCTTCAGGATATTATCGCAATTCTCGGTATGGATGAACTTGCAGAGGATGATAAACTTCTTGTTCAAAGAGCAAGGAAGATTGAAAGGTTCCTTTCTCAGCCATTCTTCGTTGCTGAGC
The DNA here is from genome assembly GCA_036821145.1 of Spirochaetota bacterium. Lineage (GTDB taxonomy): Bacteria > Spirochaetota > UBA4802 > UBA4802 > UBA5550 > UBA5550. The sequence goes on along the minus strand of DAISJZ010000015.1, from coordinate 27,701 downwards.
AGTTTACAGGTATGGCAGGAAAATATGTTAAACTTGAGGATACAGTAAAAAGCTTTAAAGCTGTTATCGCGGGTGAATATGACGAACTTCCTGAGCAGGCTTTCTATATGGTAGGTACAATTGAAGAGGCTGTAGAAAAAGCTAAGAAACTTACAGGAAAATAGCAATGGAACGAGTAATCAATTGCAGCATACTAACTCCTGAAAAACAGATTTATGAAGGTCAAGTAGGTTTTGCTGTCGTTCAGGCTCATGATGGTGAAATGGGTTTTTTATATGGCCATTCACCTCTGATTTCTAAGCTTGGAATAGGTGAAGTCAGGCTGAATAATCCTAAAAGCGTAGATTACCTTGTAATTGAAGGCGGAGTAGTTGAGATTAAGGATAACAGACTGATAGTTTTAGCCGAAAAAGCCTTTAAAAAAAGTGATTTGAGTGCTCAGGAACTTGAAAGCAAACTGAAGGAACTTGATGCTCAGATGGACCAAATGTCTAAATTTTCTGAAGAAAAATTTGAACTGAAGAATGAAAAAGACAAACTGAAAGTCAGACTTAAGGTTGCCAAAAGATAGTATTAACAACTGTGAAATAAATTAAAAAAAGGAATGCAGAATATGCATTCCTTTTTTATTTTTATCATTGAAATATGCCGATAAATAAATGACAGGTATATTCTCAGGTAAAACTGTCTTTTGAAATCAATTTGAAATAATCACTCTAAGACAATTTTTAATATAATGACTGAAAAAATAATAAATAAAAATCTTTCAGAGAAATTAAAGGAAAAAGCAGGGCATAAAATTCCTGAAGATTTCGATTTCAGCTCTATCGGCAGAATTGATTTAAATGAGGCTGAAAAAATCGCTAATGAAGAAATTGTATTCCTGTCAGAAGAGGACCTGATTGACGGTCTTGAAGACTTTGAGCTTATACCTGTAAAATCACCTGAAAAAATTAATCATGAATATATAGAAAAGCATGCGATTAATGATGTTCCAATAAGTGAAGTTTTTACTGAAGAATTCCCGAAAGAAGTTAATCCGGATGAAATACTTTTTGAAGATTTCAGCTCCGGGAAAGAAGAACATGAGGAATCACCTGCCGAAGAACCAATTTCCGGATCTGAGGTTTTTGAAGATGAAATAGAGCCTGTTGAGGCAGAAAATATAGAAGAATCAGTTTCTGATGAATCATCTTCTGGAATAAAAGAAGAGAGTTCGCGGAATGAACATTTTGAAGATGAAGCAATAGATGAAAGTGATGAATTTATTATTGGTGATGAATCTGATGTCATTGAACTTGATCTTGATGAAATGATGTCAGAGAAATCACAAAATGATACAATAAGTGATGAATCTGACATCCTGAAAAAGAAAATTAATGAAGGTAATTTTGATAATCAGCTTGATGATATTATAAAAACCGTTAAAAGTGAAGAGGATCATGAATTTATACCGGGAATATATGATGATTCTACTCTTGATAGTAATATAAAATTTATTGATGACAGTTATGTAGAAAAGAAATCGGGTGAATTAACTCCGGTTTTCGAAAGTGATCCTCTCACAGAAAACCTTGTACGAATGATTGATGTTTCTGACGGTAAACTTCAGATAATTGATGACATTGCTGAACCTCATGATAGAATTGAGTATATTCTTGATGATACTAAAATTTATGATGCCGAAAGCCTCGCTCTCCTGTTTAAAGAAGAGAGGTTTATGGATGATTCGGATTTTGATTTTATTGATAATGCCATAATAAGAGACGATTATACAGTCTATATACAGGAGATTGACGAGTACCTTAAATCACGAGAGGCTTTGAGCGGAAGTGAAGTTTATGAGATACTTGGCCTTCTGCCAGAAGAAATCCAGGACATTGATGAAAAACTGTTTGGTGAGTATTATAAAGAACTTGATGATGAGTATGAACTTGAATTTATCAGTCCGGAGTTAAGTTTTTTTGACCGGGGTTTTGTAAAGAAAAAGGAGTTAAGTTATTTTATTAAAGATGCGGGCAGCTTTTTTGATGATGAAAAGAAATCTATTGAAGATGATATTACTTCAGAATCAGCGATTATATTTGAAGAAGATATTGATGAAATAAAAAGACTCCTTGATGAGTCTTATGTTGATTTAAAGGAAGAGGAAACCGGTTCTGATTTACTTGAAATTCAGGAGATCACTGAAATTCATGAAATACAGGAAGCTGAAGCAAGAGAGGAAGAATTACCGGAAATTATAGATATTACAGACAGGATAATTATTCTTGAAGATAAATACGAAATAGAAAGAATAACTGCAGAATTTCCTGAAAAGCGTGATGAATTAGTAAAACTTTTATCTTATCTTGACGGACTTCTTGAAAAACTCCCCGAGGAGTCTATCAGGAAATTTGCCGAGTCTGAATATTTTGATCTTTATGCAAAGGTTTTAAAAGAGATAGGTAAGTGAATATGGGCTTACTGGAAAGAGCATTAAAATATAAAAAGCAGCTGAATGAAACAGGGAGAGAAACCCTTATTGATAGAATAAAGGGGCCTGCGGAATCAGGATTTAATGAAAGAGCGAATTCTGAAACAGTGGGTTCTAATGAAATTGATGACTATACACTCCCTTCAATAGATGAAATAACATCCCGGGATAGTTCTGCAGATTTTGATGATTTCATTGAATTGCCTGAAAACCAGCCTATTGACCTCCCCGCGGCGGACGTAAACAATATTGAGAATTCTGATTTAGAACAGGAAATTGAATATTCGTCTGATGAAGAAATAGTATTGGGGGATGATTTTAACTCCTTTCAACAATCAGAAAATAAAGATAATGATAAGATTCTATATTCTGAAGATGAAGATATAATTATTTCAGACTCAGAACAAAAGAATGATAAGGTTATTGCAGACTCAGATATAGAAGATTCAAACCCCGGAAATATTTTAAATGATGTAAATACTGTTCCGGATGATGACGGGCAATTGTATCATATGCCTGAGTTCAACGATTATGCCGTTTTGTATGAAATGTTGAAAGAGTTTACAAGTGTTGATACGATAGAGGAGATATTCGGCACTGTCATCTTTTCAATTATGGGGCAGCTCGGCGTGACTTCAGTTTCGATACTTTCCCCGTCTGAAGAGGATTCCGGCAAGTGGATTATTACTGAATCAACAGGAATTAAAATACCTGAAGAAATTTCCTGGGAGGTTTCTAATGGTATCCTTGAAATTCTTAACAGCTATAGGGGAGTAATTGATGTTGAGGATCTCAAAAATGATATGAGTCTGAGAGATGATTATTATCGATTCATATCTGTTAATGCGAGGCTGATTACACCGGTCGTTTATTCGGATAATCTCACTGCAGTTATTCTTGTGGGTGAAAAGATCGATTCAGCTGAGTTTACCTCATCTGAAGTGGAGTTTCTCCATTCATTATCAGAGGCAGTATCTTCTGCTATAGAATCAAAAATTATTTACGAAAAGGCAAATACTGAACTGCTTGGCCTGCGGATTGAAAAAGAAATACTCTGGGATGTAGATATATTTCAAAATTCAATTCTCTCTGCAGGCTCTGTTGCTGAACTCGAAGATATTATAAGAAAAAATTTCTATTCTCTTGGTATTGAGACTTATACTATTTTTCTGGAAGAGGATAATTCCGGTGATTTTTATCCCGCATATTTTGAAAGTGAGGATTATCTTGAATTTTCTGATTCCGGTTTCAGAGTTAGTAGAGATAACAGGCTTGTGGGATTTCTGCAGAATAAAAAATCTTCGATTATACTGGATAATTTTGCTGAATCGAATGTTATTGTTGAAACTTTTGGCAGAAACCGTGTCGAGAATATGAGCATTTTTATATCTTACCCATTTATTTTTTCAGGAAAACTATCCGGTTTTATATCAATTTATAAAATAAATCCTGCGGTTGAGATTATAGATGTAGATATACGCCTTCAAAGGATTGTTCGATTTATTTTTCCATATATATACAGGTTTAAAGCCATTGATCCTGAAAGAAACAGATACAATGATCTTACCGGGGGCTTTTATTCGAGGTTTGAAAAGGAGTTGAAGCGCGCGTCTGATATGGGTATCCCTGTTGCTGTTATATCTCTATCAATTAAAAATTACAAAAGGTATTTTGAGCGCTTCGGTAAAATAGAAATGTTCAAGATGTTTGAATCAATTTCAGATATTATTAAAGAGAAATTATCTATAGGGGATTTTTCAGTCAGGGTAGATAGACATCAATTTATTATAGTTTTTCCGGGGAAAGATAAGAAGTATACTGCGACATTTACCGCAATATTAAAAAATGAAATTATTAACAGGTTTAATACATCTGAATTCAGGCTTCTTGTTGTGTTTATTTCAGCAGTTTTCCCCGAAGATGGAAAAGATATCTTTTCACTTCTGGAAATCATAGATTAAATGGTTCTCAATGCTTGATTTATCTGACTTTCTATATATCGACTCAGCTGACTGTAGAGTAGGAATTGATCGAAATGAGATCAGCCCGATTATTTCAAACCTGTTACACGGTAAAATAAAAAAAGAATATATAGAAGCATCTACGCCTTCAGTGGAAGTTAAACTCTCTCCATTCTATATTTCAAAAAAATTAGTTACTGTGCACGAATTCAATGAATTTGTAGAAGCAACATCATATTTGACTGAATCAGAGAGGGAGGGATGGGGTTGGGTATGGGAGACCTCATGGGAAAAAAGAAATGGTGTTTCATGGCGAAATCCATTTGGTAGTGATCCGGGTAAATTATATTTTGATAATGCTGCCAAATTTCCTGTAATGCAGGTGAGTTGGAATGATGCAGTAGCTTATACTGAATGGAAATCAGTAACTGAGAAAAAAAATGTGAAGCTCCCTTCTGAAGTCCAATGGGAAATTTTTGCAGAGAAAACAGGTGTGAAATCAATTTCAGAATCATTGCTTTCAGGGACGGATAGTAACGTTATATGCAGCTCCATGGATTTTTTTTCAGCTTTAGAAAGGAAACTTGAATCATCCCTTTATAATGTTGGTTTACTTTGGGAATGGACTCTTGACTGGTATGCCGGGTATTCACCGGAAGTTTCGATAAAGGATTTTGGAAATATATATAAAGTTTTACGAGGCGGGTCTTTGCTAAGTGACGAGATCCAAAAAGCAAAAGAATTCAGATTCAGAAGATGCCCCACCGCGCGTAGCCCCTATTATGGCTTTAGAATAGTGTTAATGACTGATTAAAAACTGTAAATATTTCAAAAAATGTAAAAAATTTTAGCTTTTTAAGTCCGGTCGGACGGTTTTTATTGACTTTTTTGAAATCCTTTAATTTAATTGTTCATATAAATATAACACAATTCCGGATATGCTAATGGCGTTCCAAAAAGGAGGGATGATGAGAAAGTCAGTTTTTATGGTACTAATAACTTCATTTTTATGTCTTCCAGCAATGGTTTTTGCTGCTGGAGATACATCAAAATGTGATACAAAATACCCTATTGTTCTTGCACATGGTATGGGTGCTCAGGCACAAATAGTTAATATTGTTGATTACTGGTGGGGTATAGAGGATGCTCTTGAGGATGAGGGAGCAGACGTTTATATAACTTCTGTAAATGGCATGGATTCAACAGCGAACAAAGCCGCTTCTTTTAAAAAACAGTTTCTTGATATACTTGCAATATCAGGGAAAGCAAAGGCAAATATTATAGGGCATTCTCATGGTACAATCTATACAAGGTTTGCTATAACCAATCTCGGGCTTGCTCAGAAAGTTGCTTCTTATACAGGTTTATCAGGTCCGCATAGGGGGAGCTCGGTAGCTGATTTTATTTTTAAAATTGTCCCCAATCAGGGATGGAATCTTGTTGGTGATACACTTGATATAGTTTATACTTTTATTTTTGGTGATGATGATCCGAATTCACTTGAAAACGGATGGGAAATGACAAGACCATATATGCAGAATGTTTTTAATCCTAACTGCCCGGATGTTTCTGGCTTATACTATCAAAGCTATACATCAAAAATAAGATATGCCTCAAACAGTATTATTCTTGGAGTGCCATGGCTTATCTGCCTTGCGTATGAAGGTGATAATGACGGACTTGTTTCAGTTTCTTCAGCAAAATGGGGAAATTTCAGAGGCGTTATTGAAGGCGCATGGTGGAGCGGCGGTGTTGATCATCTCAACATAGTTAATCAGTTTTTTGGAATTACTCCGGGATTTGATGCACCGGAATTCTATATAGACATGGTCAGTGATCTGAAAGATAAAGGTTTTTAAATATTTGATATATTGATAGATTTAAACCGGGCTGCGGGATTCTGCGGTCCGGTTTTTTAATTAAAGGAGAAATATGCCATTAATTACTTTTAAAAGGATTATCATTACTGCAGTTGTATTAGCTGGATTCGCAATTATTATCAACATTTTATCAGACATAATAAGTAATGGAGAGGACGAATATATTTCAAAGAATTATGAAAATATACAGTATAAAGATGTTAAAGAATATCTTGCTAAAGTTAATTTCAGCACAGGAAATAATAGCGATTTATTCAGAAACAGTGCTGTTAATAAGTATACACTGAAGTTTTTTAAGTACATGCAGGAAAAATTTAAAACAATGAATTTTGATGAGCATGTCGAAGCAGTGCGCCAATATCTTTATTCTGCCATGGATAGCAGAGAGGCTGATGAATTGTTTGAACTCTATAAAAAATATTTAGAATATGAGAAAAGGGTGGCAATTGAGTTAAATAATGCCGGTGAACTTAATACAACGGGCGACATGCTTAGAGTTTTAAGAAAAATGAAATCTCTGCAGTATGAATTTTTTGGTGATAAAAATGCTGAAATAATCTTTGGGGCTATGATGAAAGCACGGGAATACCCGATCCGCAGGGGAGGAATTGTTAATGATGATAGCCTGTATGCTTCTGAAAAACAGAAACTTCTGGAAAAATTGAATTCAGACATGTGGGGTAATGAAGGCACCGTGGTTGAAAAAGCACGAAAGCCTTATGTTGCATATACAGAAACTCTGACAATTTATTCAAAAGATATGTCAGAAATGAGTGAAAAACAGAAACAGGATAAATTAACTGAAATAAGAAAAAGTATATTCCCGCCTGATGTGGTACTCAGGCTTGAAGCAGTTGATGTTAAGATTGAAGCTGAAAAAGAGAGAGATGCTCAATATCAGGAAGACTATAATGATATAATGAATAGAAACGATATCTCATCAGATGAAAAAAATTATAAAATAAAAGAATTACAGAATAGAATTTACGGTGAAGATGCTGAATCGATAAGAAGAATAGAAAATATTATAAGGAATAGCGAGGAATTAAAAAAGAATTATAACGTAAATTAATATTTTTGTTTGTCTATCTCGCGTGTTACAATCGTAATGAGAAGAAATAATATTGCCACTATAATAATCCAATCTCCTGTTTTCGAGTAAAAGGATCTTTTTGCAATTACCGGGAGACTCCCGTAAGCCGTATTACGGGTGTTTAACGGAATTATAGAGACTGCCTCTCCGGCAGGTGTAACGGCAAATGATATCCCACTGTTCGAAGAGCGTATAATACTTATTCTGTTTTCAATAGCGCGGGAAATGACAGCATATTTCTGAAGATAGGGAACGCTGCTATTCCCGAACCATGAATCATTCGCCACATTAACCAGGAGAGCGGCGCCTGAACGTGACTGCTTTCTTATTACTGAAGGATAAATTGATTCAAAGCATATACTGAATCCTGTTAATATTTTCCCTGTTTTATATACACTTTTTGTATCACCCCGGGAGAATTTGGCAGGTGAATTTAAAAAAGCTCCGCCACTGGTTCCGAAAAAGGAACGTTCGGAATAAGGGAATAAAATTTTTTTATCATAAATATATTCGAGTTTTTGTTTTTTCATGACAAAGATCGAGTTATATGTATTGTCATCATTATCTCTGCGTATTCCTCCGCTAATAAAAAAACCTGAATCATTAAGATTAGCTGATATTCCGGACATTATTTCAAAATTAGTTTTATCAGAGGAATTCAGGACAGTCTCCGGCCATACTGTAAAATCTGAATCCGATATTTTTTTTTCTGTTAATTGAATATATGACTGATATCTCGACGCACTTGTAGATTCATTCCATCTATCTATTGATTCGGTATTACCCTGGATTATGAGGTATTTGACTTTTTCATAATTATGAAATGAAGCTATAACATTATTTTTTTTAAAAATGCCGTAAGTGAAAACTGAAATTATTATTATAAGCAGAAGAATGATGTTGTAAGAAAAACTTTTAAGAAATAAAAGTTTTCTTAGTTTTGATTTTAAAGCTGATGCATCTGCTTCTATTTTTGAAACATTATTAAGAAGTACATGCTGTCTGATTATAATTATGAGTTCAGTAATGGTAGTGTTAATCAGAATTATTAAAAAAGTTATTCCGTATATTCCTGTTATATCAGCAATCTGGATAAATGGTGTATATACCTGGGTATAACCTGCAAATCCCCATGGAAGCATAAATGAAGATAATTCTTTGAAATAATCAATAATTATCCAGGCTGAAGCCGGGAATAACGCACGCTGGTAAGTGTGTTTTGTGTTTATCCATCTAAGTGAAATCGCATATATACAATAGATTATAACATTCGGTAATATAACTGTGCAGATTATAAGAAAGACCGGAAGTAAAGGGTTGTCCGGGGAACCAGTCATAATTGAATGATAGAGGGGTTTGCTGAAATAAATCGATATCAGCAGTCCGAATAGAGCTCCTGATGCCGCTGTTTTTTTTATTTCTGTCTGGAGCGCAATTGAAGTAAACCATGGAACAAACGATATAAAAGCAATATAGGCTGAAATATTGAAAGGAAATGATGCAATAAAAAGTAGAGCTGTTAATAAAGGATAAAGAAAAAACATTAACCTACCAGAGGTATTTGATCGGATTAAGCGTTACTCCATGACGATAAACTGTATAGTGAAGGTGGTTCCCTGTAGATCTCCCCGTAGAGCCAACAGCTGCAATAACATCCCCCTGTTTTACCCACTGTCCCTGTTTGGCAAATATTTTTGAGCAGTGAGCATAGAATGTGGTATATCCGTCATAATGCTGAATAATAACAGTATAACCGAAGCCCTCCTTCCATCCTGTAAAAAAGACCATACCATCTCTTGCTGATCTTATAGGTGTACCGTGATGCGTAGCAATATCAACACCATTGTGGAATTCGTAACCTTCACCATAAAAAGGGTTTATTCTTTCGCCGAACATAGATGTAAAGAAACCTGTATCAACTGGATCAATAAATGCCATTTTATAGTTGTATATTTTCTCAATACTATCGTTGACAATTCTTGGTCTTGCATTATCAAAAAAAACAATCCTTATATCATCCGGTGATATTAATCTGAATATACCCGGTTTATAGTCTCCATTGATTTTACCGTTATTTCCGATCAATTTACTCATGCGTGATACATCTCTATAATCATCAAATGCGAAAAGTGTACCGTTTTTTGAAGGAATAATGATTGTCTGTCCGGGTTTGAGTTCAAGTTCTTTCAGGTGAGGATTAGCTGAAATTAAAGTGTCAATGGATATTCCGGTAGTTCTTTTTATAGACCAGAGTGATTCGTGCCCGTTAACTGTATATGTCCGTAATTGAACACCGGGGTTATAAGGGTATTTATTTATAAAATCTATATATTCCTTTTCCGAAATAAATATTGGAAAGCCGTTTTTTGTAATGTAGGAGTCGCGGCTAACATATACTTTTTTTAAAAAAAGGTAAGAGATGGTATTGCCTGAAAATATTACAAGAAGAGTGAATATAAACGCACCGATTATATATCGCTTATACATATCCAGCTGGTACATTGTCGGCATTGTCATGAAGTTTTTTCCAGCTCCTTTGCTCTATTAAATGCAGATTCTACAGCATCAATAATGATCCCGTTGAATCCGGCTTTTTCAAGTGAATGCAAGGCTTGAATGGTGGTACCACCGGGTGAAGCAACTTTATCTCTCAACATAATCGGATTTTCCATTTTGTCAAGAAACATTTTTGCCGAACCGAATATTGTCTGACCGGCAAGAAGCAGTGCGTTGTCCCTGGTTAATCCCATTTTAACTCCGGCATCAGCAAGTGCCTGTATAAATGTAAAGACGTAGGCGGGGCCGCTTCCTGAGATTGCGGTTACAGCATTCATGTGCTTTTCTTCCATTAGTAAAACCCGGCCGGTATTTTCGAGTATACGCATAACGGTTGTTGTTTCTTCTTTTGTAACATTATCGGCTGCTGAGATTACAGTCATTCCGCAACCGGATAAAGCGGGAGTATTCGGCATAGCCCGAATGAGCTTTTTTGTTCCGGTGATTTTTTGCAGTGTTTCAAGTTTTACACCTGCGGCAACAGAAAGTATAATGCCGGAGTAATCAGTTAATCTTTGAGCAACTTTTAGTGTTATATCCGGTTTAACGGAGATTATTATAAGATCGGAACCGGTAATAAGATCTTCAATACTATCGGCGATTCTGATCCCTGTTTTATCAGCAATGCCTTTAAGCTTATCACTGTCAGTATCGTATGCTTTTATTAATGCAGGGGAGATCCCTTTGCTTATGCCGGTTATAATAGCGCATCCCATATTTCCTGTGCCGATTATTCCGATCCTGAAATCAGATTTCATTGATTGTAACTCCTTTTCCCGAAAATTGCTGTTCCTATTCTAAGCATTGTCGCCCCCTGTTCAACTGCCATAAGATAATCACCTGACATCCCCATTGAAAGCTCTTTGAGATTAAGTGAAAGAGCTTTGTTGATGCTGATGAGTGTATCGGCTGTTTCTTTAAATGACTTTGCTGTTAATCTGCTGTCTTCAGTTAGTGGGCCTATTGACATTACTCCTTCAAGTTTAAGGTTTTTCAGGGTTGTTATATATTCAGCCAGTTTTATAGCATCATCAGGCGCTATACCGCTTTTTGTTTTTTCATCTGAAGTTTTTATTTGTATGAGTACACTCTGAATTTTATTAATTTTAAAAGCTTCATTATTGATTTTAAGAGCAGTTTCATTTTTATCTATTGAATGAATCATGTCGAAAAGTTTTACAGCATCTTTTGCTTTATTTGTCTGAAGGTGACCGAGCATGTGAAAACTGAAATTACCATTCAGGTGGAGCAGTTTTTCTTTAGCTTCCTGTACTTTGTTTTCTCCGAAAATAATTATTCCTGAATCAATAGCTTCCTGAATATCCTCGAATGGAAAAGTTTTGGAAACTGAAATGATGTTTATACTTGCAGGATCCCGCCCGATTTTAAGGGCTTTGGTATCAATTTGTTCCCTTATTCTTTTGTAATTATCAATTATGGTCATATAAGTTACGGTTATTTACATCAAAATGATTATGTCTTAAAAAAAATATCAAATTATTTATAGTAAAATAAATAAGAATTCATGACAGAGTCAACTTGAATTTTTAAATAAAAAGTTTCAGTTTTTACATTTGATTTTTTATGAAATTTATAAAAGACAATGTTTCTGTATCAAATGGGTTTAATTTATGTGCCTTTTCTGCGGCCTTAAGAGAACTTTTTAAACTGCCTGTTTCGTATTCTATCTGCGCGATGTTTAACCATATTGCATGGTAGGATGGAACTATTTCTGCCGCTTTTTTTAATAATTTAATTGCCTCTAAAGGTGAGGGCGCAGTTAAAACTTCTGCTGCTTTAAGGTATCCCCATATATTATCAGGATGTTTCTCGATGACTTTTCTGTAGAGCCGGACAGCTTTGTTTGTATCACCTTTCTCGAAGTAATAGTCCCCTTCAAGAATGTCTGTAAGCCAGAATCCGCCGTTTTCATTTTTTCTGTGATGAGCAAAATCTTTGGTGCTGTAATTTGCTTTGGCTGATACCTTCATGCTTTCCCGGAGAATTCTTTTTATCCATTTTTCTGAAGTTTTCCTGTCAGTGATGTAGAGTCCGCTGTCATTTTTTTCTTTCCATATTGAATCATTTATTCTGCCTTTTTTACGGGCATTATTATAGAGAGCGGTACCGGGATAATATGCAACAGGCGAAACTATTGAATCATGGGGGAGTGATTCGTGAAGCAGAGATATTGTTCTGTTTATATCATTCTCATCTTCACCCTCCATTCCTGCCATGAGGTAAAAAGAGAGATAAACACCGGATTTTCTTGTAGCTTCAGAGGCACGTTTAATTTTTTCCAGTGAAGTTGATTTTTCGTAAAGCTTAAGAATTTTTTCTGATCCTGATTCAATTCCGAATTGAATATGTTCAAGACCGCAGCTCTTCATTGCAGAGAGCATTTCGGGATCTATTGTGTCAACTCTTGCCTGGCAGTTCCACATCATATATATTCCGCTTTCATTAAGGAGTCTGCAGAATTCAATAACACGTTTTTTATTCAGTGTAAAGTTATCGTCCCTGATTGAGAAATAGATTATTCCGAATTTTTTCTGAATTGACTTAAGTTCTTCAATGATGTTTTCAGGACTGCGGTATGTAACTTTTCTTTCCCAGAAATGTGGTGATGAACAGTATGTACATGTTGATGGGCATCCGCGTGTTGTGATAACATACCTGAACTGTTCATGGGGATTAACTCCGATCATTTTACCGGAGAAAGCTGAGGCGCCGGGCAGGGAGTCCAGGTCAGGGATTCGCTCTTCCTTCAAAACTGATCCTTTAACGAATTTATCAGGGGATGATAGAATTTTACTGACTGCAATTTCCCCTTCCCCCTGTACAATAAAGTCAATCTCCGGACAGAGGGAAAGCATCTGCCCCGGAAGAAATGTAGGGTGCTGCCCGCCGGCGATAATTATTAAATCTGTTTTTCTTTTTTTAAGCTCTTTTATGAATTTCAGCGATTCATGGCGGTTAAAAGAAAAAATTGAAACTGTAACAGCATCAGGTTTTTCCCGGAGAACGATCTCCGCTCCTTTTACTGCGCCGTATTCAGACAGGTTTGCAAGAGTAACTGCGTGCCCCTCTCTCTCAAGAAATGATGCTATTGAAGGGACCCCGGATGGCATTAAGGATATAAAGTAATCATCCCTGTCTTTATATTCGCATAGATATATGCAGACAACTTTCATCTGCATTCGCTGTTGATTGAATTTACATAAACCGGCGCGAGATGTCCGACATGCTCAACTCCCCTGAAAGAGAGTTCTGTCCAGAACTCAGATTGCATGTTTCTGTAAAGAGTATTCCAGTCTTTGAGGAACTGCTTTGATAAAGGGATGTACGACCAGTGCCATTTTTCTTCTTTATATCCTGTATCGCGGTCTGCGGTGTAGGGCTGATAAAATCCGTATTTAGATGCATTCTTTAAAAGCCATTGATAGATTATCTTCCCATCACCCTTGCCGTAATATTCATTGTTCAAACTGTTTATGTCAAAATCTGTACCCCAGTGATGACGTGATGTGCCAGGCATTGATGAATATTGAAGTATAAGCTCACCTTTTTTCAGGGGATCATTTATTAAATTGATCGATGAAATTCCGGTTATCTTCCTTTTCCCTGTCCATTTCTCTTCCCATATTCTTTTCTGTGAGTTGAAATTTCTCGTTGCACTGATTACTGAAATTTTTATTCCGGGATGCTCCTTGCGGAAATTTTTAAGCATAAGTGAGAGGCTCTCAGCTGTTTCTTTTCGCAGATATTGACCTTTTCTCGATACAGGGATGTCCGTTTTATCAAGATTGATGAACCGGGGATGGCGGGCTGGATCAAATTTGCCCGTTACATAATTAAAAACAGGAATCATGTAGATTCCTGTTTCTTCTGACTTTGATATTCCGCTTATGCAAAGCAGAAATATAACTGTTAAAATAATGCTGCGTTTAACTGACTGCAATAGAGGCCTGTATGAGTTTTCTTATCAATGTTCCATCTGGCTTGTTGCAGGTGGATATATACCTTTTTTTCTTCTGTAAATGGCTATACCGAACCTGATGCAACCCGACACACACACAAAACCGACAATAACGCTTGCAATCACAATAAAATTTCTCACCAGGAGGTGATATTCCAGCATAAAATCCATGATTGCTCTATCCATTGGAGACTCCTTGAAAGATGGATTGTTTTTTTTTGAAATTATCATTAATGTTAATAATGTCAATATAAATTCAAACAATTTTAAATAAAAAAACCCTTCAGGCAGGGTTAAAATTTCCCCTGAATACATGTAATGATGAATAAAGCACTTTTTTTAATCAGAAAAAATTAAGTAATAAATACTGCTTATAGTTTTTTAAATATTTATAAAAAATTAATTCAGTTTCATACTATTTTAGTATCATTTGATTAAGGTTAGTTATTCAGGGTAATGGGGAGTAAAACAGGTAATTTCGTGAGGTTGTATGATGAAAATAGGCTTAACTATGTCGATTGAACAGAAAGGAACAGTGAAAGAATATTCAATCCCTTCAGATTATATAGATGCAGTTTATGAAAGCGGAGCTATTCCAGTTCTGATACCTCCTTTAGAAAATATTGCGATAATTGATCATATTCTCTCCGGTCTTGACGGTATTATAATTACAGGCGGGGATGATATTTCACCTGCGTTATACGGTGAACAAAATACCGGGCAGTCTCTTAAAACTTCATTAGTCAGGGATGAGGCTGAAAAATATATCCTGGGGAAAGTGCTTGAATCGGGAAACCCGATACTGGGTATATGCAGGGGTTTTCAGCTAATAAATGTTTATTTCGGGGGGAAGCTTTATCAGGATCTGGAAACCCAGTTCAGAGTAGGAATAAATCACAGGAATCAGTTTATGAATCCGGAAGAGCTTCATCATGAGGTAAGAATTGAGGATGGGACAATGCTTTTCGAAATAATCCGAAGCGAAAGATGTATGGTTAATTCCCGTCATCATCAGGGAGTCAGGGAACCTGGAGATGGACTTATACCTGTGGCATTTGCAAGTGATGGTTTAATTGAGGCTGTGGAGAATTCTGAAATGAATATCGTTGCTGTTCAATGGCACCCGGAAAATCTTTTCAGGCGTGGTGGAAAGTATGGATCAATCTTCAGTGATCTGATTATTCGTTGTGAAAAAAAGAAAGCAGGGAATTGAAATCGTGTTGTTTTTTCACGATCATTGCTGATATCCTGATAGATTATAACTTATATAAGCAGGTTTATACTAATGGAATCTCCGGTTTTAACTTGTCTTGCCTGCTGCTCTGCGAAGACCTTTCGCTTTAATGAGCTTCAGGAATACTTTATAGAAAATCACAGGGCGGTTTTTTATAAAGATGCGCTCCATGTCACTAAGGAAAATGGAGATATTTTTATTTTCGGTTATGGAGTAGTCGTATTCTGGAATATTTCAAGAGATCAGAGTCTTCGTGTTCTTGACGATATTAAAAGGTTTAAAAATGATCCTCTCGAAAACATGCTTACTGATGGATTTACATTTTCTGACAGTGAATCCCAGATGAGAATACATGAGGATCATATATATCTTCAGTCAGCAGAAATTATGGAAAAACTCGCTGTATCGCATGGAATTGCACAGTCTCTGAAACTCTCTGAGCTTGAATCATACGCGTGGGAAACAATAGATGCTGTTTCACATATCCCCCACAATATTGCAGAAACCGGAAGAAGCAGGCTTACAAGAAGGGAAATCGCGAAGATTAGAGGGAAGCTCTTCCTGGCTGATATGGACATTAATCTTAATTATGATCTTCTTGATACTCCTGAGTTTTTCTGGGAGTATCCCGAGGTGGAGACTTTTTATGAAACAACAGTTAAGTACCTCGATGTTAAGCCGCGCATAGATATACTGGATAAAAAACTCACTGTTATACGTGAGATTTTTAATATGCTGGCCGATGAACAGAATCATAAACATTCAGCCGTGCTTGAATGGATTATTATATGGCTTATTGCAATAGAGATTATACTCTTTATTATAAATGAATTGAAATGAGTTCTATAAGAAAAGAACAACTGAAAATTTATCCCGCGAAGAGGATTGTTGATATTCATCCGCAGCCGGATGATACATCATGCGGGCCTACATGTCTCCACGCGGTATATAATTTTTTTGATGATGAAATATCTCTCAGTGATGTAATAAGCGGTGTAAAATCACTCACGGAAGGCGGGACTCTCGCTGTAAATCTTGGCATACATGCCCTGGAAAGAGGTTATTCAGCGAGACTGTATACTCTTAACCTGCATGTCTTTGATCCTACATGGTTTGAACTTTCCATTGATAAGATGACAGCGAAGATGAAAAAGAGAGCTGAAGCTAAAGGGGATCCCAAGCTGAGTTTCGCTATCGAGAGCTATCTTGAATTTCTCAATCTTGGCGGGGAGATACACTTCAGGGATTTCTCCACCGGCCTATTGAAAAAGTTTCTTTTCAGAAATGTTCCTGTGATATCCGGGTTAAGTTCAACCTTCCTTTACAGGTCTAAAAGGGAGATCGGAATTCTGAATAAAGAAGATGATGTGCTTGGAGACCCGGCAGGCCATTTTGTTATTCTTGTCAGATATGACAGGCTTAAAAAAAGGGTACTCCTTGCAGATCCTTTCAAGAAGAATCCCATTGCCGGTGAGCAGTATTACTATGTAAGCGCGAACAGGCTTCTCAATTCCATACTTCTCGGCATTGTTACCTATGACGCGAACCTGCTTATCATTGAACCGCGGGCAGGTTAGGGGCGGAGTCTGATGTCTAATTATATCGTTGTTAATAATGTTAAAAAATGGCAGTTTAACATCCCGGGGGTGGAGGTTATCTCTGCAAGAGACTATCTTCTTAAAAGTGATTTTATCCGTAAGAGAGGAATCAGAATTTTTAACTTATGTAAAACATATAAGTATCAATCCATCGGCTATTATGTTTCTCTCATAGCGCTCGCAAGGGGGCATAAAACATTTCCGGATATTAATACTATTCAGGATTTAAAGGCTCCACAGGTAATAAGGGTAATTGCGGAAGATATTGACAGTATAATTCAGCGCAGCCTGACACATATACAATCAGATTCGTTTATGCTGAGTATTTATTTCGGCAGGAATGTCTCAAAAAAATATGACTGGCTAAGCTCGCAGATTTATAAACTTTTCCAGGCACCGCTTCTTAGAGTGTATTTCTCTAAAAGAGCTGATAAATGGAAAATTCAGAATATTCAGCTTCTTTCCACAAAGGAGATCCCTGAAGAACACCATGATTATGTAATCCGGTTTGCCACGGAATATTTCTCAAGGAAGATTCACGGATTGAAAAGAAAACCTCCCGCTCCTTACGATCTTGCGATACTGCTGAATTCCTCAGAGCATACGCCACCTTCAAATAAAAAAGCCATTGAGAAATTCATAAGGGCGGGCGAGAAGTCGGGCTTTAATATTGAAATTATAGGTAAAGATGATATGCACCGGCTTCCGGAGTTCGATGCGCTTTTTATACGGGAGACAACTTCAGTAAATCATCACACTTACAGGTTCGCGCAAAGAGCATCCGCCGAAGGTCTTATTGTTATTGATGATCCAGAATCAATTATTAAATGTACAAATAAAGTTTATCTGGCTGAACTTCTTAAACATTACCAGATCCCTGCACCTGGAACTGTTGTAGTAAGCAGAGAGACTGTTGAACAAAGTATAAGCGGGATGGAATTTCCGCTTATACTCAAGAAGCCGGACAGCTCTTATTCACAGGGAGTTATTAAGGTGGATAATTTTCAGGATTATCACGAGGTGATCTACTCACTCCTGGATAAATCGGAACTTGTTATTATTCAGGAGTTTATACCCACTGATTATGACTGGAGGATCGGAATACTGGATGGAAAACCGTTATATGCCTGCAGGTATTACATGGCGGAGAATCACTGGCAGGTTATTAACTGGAATCAAAAGCGGAAGTCTCCGAAGCATATGGGTGATAGCGAGACTCTAAGTGTTGAGGATGTGCCTCTGAATGTAATTAATACGGCGGTCAAAGCTGCAAAGCATATCGGGACCGGACTTTACGGTGTTGATCTTAAAGTTCCCGGGAAGAAGTGTTATGTTATTGAAGTGAACGATAATCCGAGTATTGACAGCGGGCTTGAGGATGCTGTGCTTAAAGAAAAGCTGTATTGTAAAATTATGAATGTTTTTTTTGACAGAGTGAAGCGCATTAAAGAGAATCACCATTAGATGGCAGTTCTCTTTAATGTAGAGTTTTATTTAACCGCCGGGAGATTGTCGGTTCTGTCTCCGGCAATTATAGGGTTAAACCACTGGAAGTTCTGAGTTGCCCTGCATTTGAAGATGTTATAAAAACTCCTGTCACGATAGAAGTATACGCCGCATCCCATCTGCAGAGCGGATTTCGAGAGAATATTTTTTCTATGGCCGGAAGAATTCATCCATTGAGTGATAAGAGATTCCGCAAGAGAAAGATATGTATGGCTCTCCAGAAGCGGGCCGTTAGCGCTGTAGCTGAATTCACCATTTTTAACATTTCTCGGGTATAATGGAGCGCCAGGCCTGTAATTGATTCCAAAGCCCTCAGCGATATTTTCTGCAATTGAAGGATTGGTAATACCGGCCAGTTTTCCCCGTGATGAAGGGTCTCTTCTGTTGTTGTCCCTGCTGTTTGTGTGAGAAAAGAAATTCTTTTCGACCATAAGCTTTGAGTGATGCCAGGCGGCAATTTCAAGCTCCTGCGAGTATTCAAGTGGTGAGAGACCGTTTTTTACCCGGATTTCATTGGTCATGAAAAAAATTGCAGCATTAGCAAGGGGGTAATCTATATTTTCAGGATCAATCTTCTGCTGCATGAGAGGATTGTTCCTGAAGTTTTTATAATCAGTTGTGGAGTAGCCTGAATACTCCCACCCTGCATAAAGTGTACCTGTTAAAAAAAGGAGCAATGAGGCAACAAAAGTTTTTTTCATAAATTTCCCCCTGAACTACTATATAATAATCAGAATCCTCAATTCAGGCAATTACTTTGCCATATATTTTTTCTTCTGATTATCATCAAGTTTTTCAATAGCATAGCGCAGCATGGTGCGCGGCATGACTTTACAGTATCTGTCGAGAAAACCTGTCAGTACAGTTAAATCTTTTTTACCGGCTTCACGCAGCATCCACCCTGTAGCCTTGTGAATCAGGTCGTGCTTATGGTTCATCAGCTTTTCACAAAGGGACAAGGTGTCTTTGAAATCCATATTTTTTATAAAATGGTGTGTGCTGATTACGGCAATCCTCTGTTCCCATATGGAGCTGCTCTCCGCAAGTTTATAAAGTACTGCTCTGTCTTTATCCATGAGATAGTGGCCAAGTATTTTATCCGCTGTAAGATCAACAAGATCCCAGTTATTTATCATTTTAGTATTCGAAAGGTAAAAGTCGGCAATCATTTTCCTTTTAACCGGATCACCTTTTGAATATTGCTGCACCAGGATA
The DNA here is from genome assembly GCA_036821145.1 of Spirochaetota bacterium. Taxonomy (GTDB): domain Bacteria; phylum Spirochaetota; class UBA4802; order UBA4802; family UBA5550; genus UBA5550. Next base: position 8,203 of record DAISJZ010000015.1, on the reverse strand, counting down.
AGGAGAGCAGTGAGCCTGCATTCATGCACAGGCTCACAAAGGAGTTTTTTGATGTCATCATTAGTGGCATTAAAATGTTTTTTGGCTATCTCTCTCTGTACAGGAACAGTTATGCCCCAGAAGATGTCACCTTCTCCGTATTCACCTTTACCTGTTTTAAAGAACCTTGCCAGATCAACAGCCTTCACTGGATTTGCAGCGTTTTTAAGGTCAGATTTAATCTGCTTATATCCGGGCATTGCTTTACTTCACCATTTCATCAATTATTTCTTTAACGCTTTTAATATCTTTTATCAGCGCGCTTACTTCACCGGCACCTGCGGGGACAAGATCAAATTCAGCAGAGTTCCATGCTTTTGATGCGTTGGCGAGCCTGAATTCTTTTTTAATATCAAAGCCCGGTGATTGTATCCTGGCACGGAGTTCCGGTGTAATAATGGCTCTCATCATCATGTTGTCAACAGGGAGTAGTTCTGTGCCGCCATCGTCGCAGTTTACAATCTGCTCTTTCCACTTTGTATGAATCGGGCTTTCTGTTGCCGCCATGAACCTCGTCCCGATCTGCACACCCTGAGCGCCAAGGGCAAAGGCTGCTTTATATCCCCGCGAGTCCGCGATGCCTCCTGCTGCGACAACGGGGATCTTCACGCTGTCAGCTATAAGCGGTACAAGAACCATGGTTGATGATTCAGGGCCCGTTGATCTGAGACCGCCGGCTTCAGCACCTGCTGCTACAATTCCGTCTGCACCTGCCTGCTCTGCGCTTATGGCATGTTTAACAGAGAGAAGTACATGCAGTCCTTTCATTCCATGTTCGTGAAGGAGGGGATATATTTTCCCGGGGAACCCGACGGATGTTGTTACTGTTTTCATTCCCGCATCAGCAAGAAGAGGAATAATTTTTTCGTTCAGAGGATTGATGATCATTATATTCGCGCCGAAAGGTTTGTCTGTTTTCTTTTTAACTTCTGCAAGGAGTCTTTTTACTTCCTCTATATCATTCATGAATCCAAGTGCCAGCATCCCGTATCCGCCCGCTTCACTTATCGCTGCAACAAGTTCCGGGCTGTTGATTGAACCTATGGGGCCCTGGATTACCGGGTATTTGCTTCCTAACATATCGAGCAGTTGTGACATATATTTCTCCTGTGTGTATATATTTTTTATTAAAGGATAGTTATCCTCATGTCAGTTGGTTTTTTCAAAAAAACAAAACGGATAATAAAAATCAAGTTTTAATTGTTGACTCTTGATTAATGCTCTGTTAATATATATTTACCACTAAACAGCGTACAACTGATATGCTCATCGACAGAAACCGTATAAAAGATATATGTGACTATATTGATTATACTGTCAGGGAAGACAGCACTGTTTTTGCTATTCAGATCAAGGCTCTTAAAAAAGATATTGAAAGATCACTTCGAAAGAATAATATCATGACTCCCGAGATTGAATTCCTTATTAAAAGATTATGAATATACTTATTCTGCGAATTATTAAAATTGCTGTATTCTTTATTTCCTTCTTAATCGCATCAAGGATTGCTGTATCGTTGTTGAGAAAACGTAATGCTCATGCTTCAATGTCTGATCCGGAGATAATAGCAGTCTCGGCAATCTTTGCGGCTGTAATAACAACATCTGTGTCTCTTATTCTTAAAGCTTTTATTTGACCACAGGTAACCTTCAGTGTATATTCTTTTCATAATTCAGAGAGGTGGGTTATATGGATGTGCAGAACATATCAGGAAGTGATGTTGTTGTAAGAGAGTTTTCACCACAATACACACAAAAAAGTGAGCAGGCTCCGGAACAGAGAAATGAAACCTATACTTCGCGGGAGAGGCCTGTTGAAGAAGGGAAGGGCGAAACTATCGACAGGCTCGCTTAAAATTGCGCCTTTTTAAAAAAATGTGAGAGCAGCAGGTTCCGCCGCTCTCACAAATGAGGAAGTAATCTGTTTTATTCTTCAATATACATTGAATTTATAATATCAGTATATTTCTGATTTATAATTTTACGTCTCAGTTTTGACGTAGGAGTAAGCTCCCCTGATTCCTGTGTCAGTTCATTGGGGAGCAGTGTGAAACTTTTAATCTTCTCAACCTGACCGAGATCCTTTGTAGCTTCATTGATTCTATCTTCATAAAATTTAATAATCTCAGGATTTCTTACAAGGTCTTCTTTATCCTCGTATTTGATTCCTTTGTCAGCAGCGTACTGCATTAAAAGTTCGAATGACGGGACAATCAGAGCTGATATATATTTTCTTGCGTCACCAATTGCGACTGCCTGATCAATATAAATATCATCTTTCAGAGAAGTTTCTATAAGGAGCGGTGAAATATTTTTGCCGCCGGCAGTGATAATCAGTTCTTTAATACGGTCAGTAATCTTTATATAGCCTTCAGGGGTTATTTCACCCACATCTCCTGATTTGATCCATCCATCGGGAGTGAGCATAGCTTTAGATGCCTCCTCCTTTTTCCAGTATCCGGCCATCTGCGCGGGGCTTGTCATCTGCAGTTCCCCCTCGTCAGAAACTCGAACCTTCATTAGCGGTACAGGTTTTCCGCTTGTGCCGAATCCGATATCCTCCGGTGTGCAGACACATACTACGAAAATCTCTGTCATCCCGTAACCAAGTCCCATGTTCAGCCCGGCGTTATAGAAGAAGCGGTTGATCTCAGGATTAAAAGGGGCGCCGCCAACATGAAAAAATTTACATCTTCCTCCAACTACATCCTGGATCTTGGATAGAACAAGTTTTTTGGCAACAGCATGCTTTAACTTCAGACCCAGCGGTATAGCCTGCCTGTGGTGATAAAGAGGGTAGTATTGTGAACCGATATTAAGTGCCCATCCGAATAATTTCTGTTTGGCAGATGGTGCGCTTTTCAGCCCCTCAGTTATTGTACCGTATATTTTCTCCCATACGCGGGGAACGCTTGTCATGTAGTGAGGCTTCACCTCTTTCAGAAAATCCATGATCTGCTTTGTATCATGGCAGTAGTGGTTCTCTGCTCCACGGTCAAACATGAAATATGTCCATGCCCTTTCAAATACATGGCTCAGCGGCAGGAAACAGAAACTGACATCATTTTCACCAATAGCCATCGGATAGCCTGTTGCGAAGAGCATTGTGAGAAGATTTGTATGTGTCAGCATAACACCTTTTGGCTCACCGGTTGTTCCCGATGTATAAATAAGTGTGGCGAGATCATCACCTTTCGCAGCAGCAAGCCTGTCCGACAATTCGTTATCTCTTGATGTGCTATGGCCCTTTTCGATGAAAGCATCAAGGTACATGCTGTCATTGCCGCTGATTTTCACGTTATTATTAAATGCAATAATTGTTTTCAGATATTTTGAGCTTTTTAAAATTTCTTTACACGCGTCATACTGTCTCTGGTCAAAGACAAACATGATTCTTATCTCCGCGTCATTGACAATATACTCCGCTTCTTTTACAGAATTTGTTGCATAAACCGGTACAGATACACCTCTTATGCTGAGTATTGCAGCGTCAGCAACACTCCATGATGCCGTATTCGGTGAGAAGATCCCCACCATCTCATTCTCCTTAACCCCCATTTCAAGCAGAGCTTTGGCAGTACCGTCAATTCTGTAGCCGAATTCCTTCCATGATGTTGATACCCAGGCCCCTGTTGTTTTATCTTTCAGAGCGGTTTTATCACCATACTTGCGGACTCTGTCTCTGATCATTACCGCTATGTGCGGATTTTTTTTCAGGTATTCCTGATACTCTCTCTCGTAACTTGCCGACATGATTGCCTCCAGGATTATTTATATATTTACTCTGTTATTTATCATATAATTAACAACCTGTCTACAGAGCTTATAAATCAGTTGTTTTATAATTGACGGATTTATAAATCAGTTGTTTCTGAGCTGTAATGATAAAAGATTCCGGGAAGATAGAGTTATTATGGGAGATGTAATCATAAACTTTTTTGTATTCAGTTCATTTCTCATCGCGCTGTTTATCTCTCTTGGTGAACTTGTGCAGAAGGAGAAGTCCTTTGTTGATTATATTTTTCTCTCCTCTTTTCTGGGGCTTGCATGCTGGTATCTGCAGCTTTCTCTTTTAGCCACAGGGGTATTCAATGATAGAGCAGTAAATTTTTATGCTATCGCTCTTTTATCACCTGTTGCATTCGCAGTGCCTCCACTTATGTCGAACCGCTACAGATGGATAATAACAGACAGGCATTCAATAAGGAAAAAATATATATTTGTCTTTATCCCGTCCCTTATTTCCCTTTCAATAGTTTCGGCTCCGGTTTTTTATGATGCGCTCCGGTTTAATGATAACTTTTATCTGAAAGCATCTCTCTTCAGCCGGGAGTTCATGTCGCTCCCTCTTTACTCCAGGATCGTGTACGCACTGGTTCCACTTGAGAGCATATATCTTATTGTGATGATGATACCTGTTCTTACAGGTCTTTTTACTATGATTAAGGAGAGCAGGGAGACCCGGCATGCTGATGTTTCGAAGATGGGGTACCTCTTTGCTTCGCTGATTACCCTGTCAAATATTTTTGCTTTAGCAGGGTTACTCTTCTCAATACCTTTCCTTAAATTCGCCATACTTTTTTCCACGGCTGCTATGACGGGTCTTTATCTTGTGACACAGAGACATCCTGATTATAACAGGCTTCTGAAAAGTATAACCCGTAAACATAACTATGAGAAGTCCCAGATCAGGGGGCTTAATATTCCTGCTGTAACAGAAAGGCTCTTCGAACTTATGGATGACGAAAAGATCTTCGCAGATGAGGAACTTACACTCCCTGCGCTTGCAGATGAGCTTAACATCACCCCTCACCAGTTGTCCGAAATTCTGAACCGGGAGATTAAAAAGAATTTTAATTCTTTTGTGAATGAGTACAGGGTAAAGGAGGCTAAAGAGCTTCTTATTGAGCAGCCGGATAGATCGATTCTCTCGGTCGGGGTGGCGGCCGGGTTCAACTCCGCAACAACTTTCAATTCAGTCTTTGGAAAAGTCGCAGGTATGACTCCCGGAAAATACAGAAAGATTATGCTTGAAAAGCAGGAGTGATTAATCCTCCCGGAAACCAAGCTCCCATATAAACCTCGGCAGTCTTCCGTTACTGTTTTTATAATATATGAGATGCATCTCGTCTTTCGCGCGCGTCATTGCCACGTAGAACAACCGCCGCTCCTCTTCAATGTTCGAAGCACGGTCAGGAATAATCCTGTCTGAGATCCCTGCTATAATAACTCTTTCGAATTCAAGCCCTTTAGACGCGTGCATGGTCATGAGGTTTACGCTGTCATTCAGATTCTGACCCGAATGTTTTCTGATAATTTCACCCTGGGAGTTGTTTCTGTATAGTATCCCCGTATTTTTTGTGGATGAATCTCTGCAGATTATTCTGCTGATTATACCTGCCTCACTGATCGCATTTTCCGCCTGGTGAAAAATGACCCTGCCGCCTTTGCCGCGAAATGATTTAATACTTTTATCCGTCCTGAACCTGTTCAGCCTTATAAACCTGTTGCTCAGTTTTACAATCTCTTTCCGTGACCTGTAGTTCATGGTCAGTTTATGTATCTCCGTTTCGGGGAAATATTTTTTTATATTAATAAGGTATTCAACCCTGGCAGCTCGAAAGGCATAGATGCTCTGAAAATCGTCGCCAACCATGAAAAGGTTCCTCCCTGTTTCCGGAACAAGAGCGTTAAGAAGCCGCAGGTTATTTTCCGATGTGTCCTGAAATTCATCAACAAAGATATAAGTAAACCGGCTGTTGACATCGCTCCTTATAACGGGATTTGTTTCAAGGAGAAGCGCTGCATCATCAATCATATCTTCATAATCGATGAGATTCCCGGAGGCTTTGTATCTGCGGTATTCATCTTTAACGTTGAGCAGTTCATTGTACAGCGGAGAGTTTCTCAGTTTTTTCATCATATAATCAGGAAGCCTCTCTAAATTCTCCGCTATGCTTAATACAGCATCATAAGGGACTCCTGAGAATCTTCCGGGGTCACGCATGACAATATTCCGCATAGCCTTCTCTTTATCCTCTTCTCTGATTACTGACGGGAAGGACGGCTGTTCTTTCATAATGAGATAACCGCTGCTGTATTCTTTAAGGAGTTTCAGGCTGAATGAATGGTAAGTACCGGCGAATCCGATCTCTCCGGTTGAGCTGCTGTTCCTGCTGATTCGTTCCCTGATCTCTTCAGCAGCTTTTCTGCTGAATGTCATAATAAGTATTCTTTCAGGGGTTACTATACCTGCATCAATGCAATTGATGATCTTTCTTATCATTGTGGTTGTTTTACCCGTGCCTGCGCCGGCAATGACAAGTGAAACTCCCCCTGTTCCTGATGAAGCTTTAGCCTGGTTTTTATTTATCTGTTCCATGCATATAATACGAATGAGGTGCATGATTTTTAAAAATAAAATGCTTTTAAACCGTCTGGTTTTTAACCGGTTTTTTTCTTGTAAAATAGAGAGGCGGATTATTTATGTTTATAAACAGATTTAATTATGAGGATTTATCATGGGATTTTTCAGAGCTGAAGGGATTAAAGATTATAAAGCTATTGCGTCAAAGAATAACGGGAATGTTGCCATTATTCTCGAAACAAGAAACGGAAAAAAATCTCCTGCGGTAGAACTTGCTGTTATAGTTAATTCCCCCAGGCAGTTTGCCATCCGTATGAATGAACTGAAATATTTTGAAAAAGCTTTTACAGAAAAATTTCCGCAGAGAGATGAAAACACATACTGCAGGTTTTCTCCAATCAACGAAGAGTTTCATCTCGGTGATGATGAGATAAAGGTTAAAAACAGCGGAAAAACAATCACAATAAAAAAACTGACGTATTACACAGGGCTTCTGGACAGATAAGATTTACCGGTTAAGGGTTTATCTCTTTCAGAAATTCAAGAGGTGAAGCAACCCTGACATTTTCTTTTATATAATAGGTCTCTTTAACAGGGGCTAAAATCCAGGCTTTATCAATCCCCAGATCATCAAGCGAATTATAAAATCCCTTTGTAACTTCCGGAGCAGAAGAGGATTTGCATTCTATGGCAATCTTTCTGTTCCCCTTCTCAAGGATAAGATCAATTTCAGAACCGTTGGAAGTTCTGTAAAAGTAGCCTTTATACTCATGCATCTCTGACAATATGTTTTCGATTACAAAACCTTCCCATGAATGGCCGTATATTGTATGCCCCATAAGGTCATTGAATGTTTCAATGCCAAGGAGAGAATGAAGAATACCTGTATCCCGTATATATAATTTGGGTGACTTAACGAGACGTTTTTTCATATTAATGTAATAGGGTTGGAGCTGCCGGATCATAAAAGTCTGTTCAAGTATACTCAGATAGTTTTTTATTGTATGATGAGAAACGCCTATTGATTCACCTAATTTTGAACTGTTTAAAACCTGGCCATGTGAGTGGGCGCACATCTGCCATAAGCGCTCAATATTTTTTGACGGAATTGTTATCCCGAGTTGAGGGATATCTCTTTCAAGAAAGGTTCTTATAAAATTTACTCTCCACCTTGTGCTTATTGAATCGTCAGGAGCAAGGTAACTGTCGGGGAATCCGCCTCTGAGCCAGGCAGCCAGTATGTCATCAAAGGATTTATAAACTTCTGATAACAGAAAAGGTGTAAGTTCAATATATGAAATTCTACCTGCCAGTGTTTCGGAGCTCTGCCTGATTAGCTCCTGAGATGCTGAACCGAGAATTATTAACTGCCCTTTTTTTCTGGAGGAATCAAGAATGCTTCTGAGGGGAGGGAAAAGCTCAGGCCTTCTTTGTATCTCATCAAGGCAGATGAGTCTTTCTTTATTTTGTTCGAAGAACATCAGCGGATCTTCGATCTTTCTTAAATCTGCCGGGTTTTCAAGATCCAGGTAGAGAAGTTCAGGGAGAGTTTTTTTTAAATGAAGAGCAAGAGTGGATTTTCCGCACTGCCGCGGGCCGAGAATCGCAACACAGGGAAAATTTTTTATATCACTGAGTATCAGTTTTTCAAATTTTCTTTTGATATATGTATGCATATTGGAAATATAACTTCCAAAGTGCATACATGTCAAGAGGATTTTTACTGCTAATCAGCAGATTCTTTAAAGCCCCCTCATATTCTCCGGCTTCAGCATCCCGGTATTCCCTGAGTCCAGAA
>DAISJZ010000014.1:35091-45779 GCA_036821145.1 Spirochaetota bacterium | reverse complement strand
CCTGGGATAGCTCAAGAGCTTTCCTGGCTATATCCAGTTCTGATTTCTGCTGCTTCAATGTTATTTCAAGAGGAAGTCTCTCTATCTCAGCAATGAGCTCGCCTTTACGAACATTTTTCCCCTCCCTTACGAGGATTCTTGAAAGCCGACCGTTAACTTTTGAAGAAATATTTACTTTTTCCTTAAAAACAATTTCACCCAGCGTTTCTATAGTCTCTCTTATCTCCCTGCTCTCAAGAACAGAGGTCTCTATACCGATGGTATTGCTGCTGTTCTTTAAAGGAACTGAGCTCCTCTTCATAAACTCCGGCTTTATGAGTATTTCATACGATATGCCTGTTGCGACAATAATGATCAGTATAGCAGCTATTACTCTTTTTTTCCGTAGAAGACGATTTATTTTATTTAACAGGATTTTCATTATTTTCCGGCCCCTTTCTCTTTCATGTAGTTTCTTAGAAAATCAACATCCATCCCGACGGACAATTCAAGATCAGAAGCAGCCATCAGATATTTTATTTTGGAATCCAGCAGAGAAATCGCCGCATCCCGTCTTTCTATCTCCTTTTCCAGAAGGTCATACCTTCGCGATTCCCCCATCTCAGCCTTAAGCCTCTCAATCTCAAGTTGGGAATCATATAATTCGAGGCGTTTCCCCGCAATACCTATCATATCCCAGGAATCACACATGGCAGAGCACGAAACAGAAACATCAATAGCGATTGTCTCTCTTGTAAAAGTCCTCTCATCTGATGCCCTTGCTGCCTCAAGCCTGCTTTCAAGAATGTTTCTTTTATAAGGGGTATCATTAAGCAGATCGAAAGAAGCATTCCTGGATCTCCCCCTGCTGTTACCATTCCCGCTTTCAGTATAACCTGTACCTGCTGACATCGAATTTCCGAAAGCCCTTGATGTAATTTTAAGGTTAACACCCCATCCCTTCTCCCTTGGGGGGAAATCCTCACCAGTAAGATTATAATTGAAGCCAAGAGAAACATTAGGAAGGTAATACTGTTCATTTATCAGATTATTAAGCCTGCTTATTTCATACTTCACATCACTGCTCTCGATCTCTTTTCTCCTTTTTAATGCAATAGAAATAAGCTCTTCATCGATCAGCCCTTTTACCGGGAAAAAGACAAAGTCTTTGTCAATATCCCCCTTTATCTCAACAGGGACATTACGGCCGATCCTGAGAAGAAGTTTAAATTTCTTCAGGGCGGAATTATAATCATTTTCAGACTGCCTCAAAGAGAGTTCAATCTCCCTGACCTTTGCCTCAATCTCCAGAACAGAAAGTTTTGTAGCATCACCCAGTTCAAATTCCTTCTGAATAAAAGTAAGCTGCATCTGTCCCCGTTCAAAAGCCTGCCCGTTTATTGTCACAGTTTCACGAAGTTTAAGCAGATTTAAATACTCTCCCCTGATACTTACCATAAGTTGGTTCAGAGCTATCCTGTAATCATTCCTGGCGAGGAGTGAATTAAGCTTTGCCACGTCATAGTTAAGCCCGCGCCTCCCGCCGTCATAAACAGGAAACTCGGTCTCCACAGTCAACCTGCTCTCCCTGTCATCAGATTCTCTCCTGCGGCTCTCCTCGGTCTGGAGGTATGAAAAGGTAAGTGAAGGAAAGTATTCTCTGAGGTTTTCATATATTGAAAGATCATATACTGATTCACGGGCCCTGATCTCTTTCAGATCAAAGCTGTTGGAGATTCCTATTGAAATTGACGACCGGTAATCCAGAGCAAGAACGGTTTCCCTATTTTCCGGTAAAACAGCAGGTGCAATCCCCTCTGCTGATAAAAAACCGGCTGAAAGAAAAATAAATATCAGCGGAACTGTTTTTATAATAAAGCTGAACATATAACTAACCCTGTAATATAATGGCGGGTTACCGGTTAATTATATGTTCAAGAAATTCTTTAACGAATTTCCCGGATGCATCTCTCTTCACAGATTCATCAGCTGCCGGTTCAACTGTGTAATAATAGCTTTCACCTATCTGCTTCCCTTCTGATGAATAAATTATAAAATTTACCGATGAATGAATCTCCCGGTCAGTTAAAAAACCGGTTTCTCTTTGAGTTATTATCCCACGGATAAAAATATCACCCTTGTATTTTGCAGCTATACCCGGGATTTTTTCCGTAAGCTCCTGTGAAGAATCCCCGTTTTCAGAAATCAGAACAGCATCCACTTCCCTTTTAAAAAATTCAAACTTGAGAGCCTCTCTGTATTCATTGGAAACATAAGGATCATATGCCATATTTCTGAATTCAAAATTCCCTATGAGAACTTTTGATAACTTAACAGGAGTTTTCCCCTTCTTTATATAAAGATCAAATTCAGCACAGCCGGTAATCAATAACAGTATGCATACAATGATTATTTTTCTTCCCATTTTTCAAACTCACTCTTTATATAGTTTATATTTTTTATTCCGGAGCCGGTAATCTCAGCAATTCTGACTGCTTTTTCAATCTCACTCTTTCCTCTCTCCTTCAGGCCGAGCCTCATGTAGAGAATTGCAAGATTACCCCTTGCACTGAGTAAATTATCCTCCTCGCCGAGAATGGTTATATACTCATGAATTGCCTCCCGGTGATTTCCTTTTTTTTCATACAGTATTGCCAGTAACAGTCTTGCAGGGATATGGCTGCTGTCGGATTCTAAAACTTTTTTTAAAAGGCCTATGGATTCGTCTGTTTTATCCTGATCGGACATAACAAGAGCCCTGGCTTTCCAGTACAAAGCCCCGGCATGATCCCTGTCTCTCTTTATCAGTTCCTCAAGAGCCCGGATTGAATTGCTATAGTCCTTATTATAATAGTAGATCTTGGCAAGCATCAGGTAGGCATTAAGAAAATCATCATCAGCCTCAATAACAGACTTGAAAGTACTCTCAGCCTGCTCAAACTGCTTTTCCTGGTATTCTTTTATACCACGTGTATATAATTCAGGAATGTTATCACCGGCACTGCAGCCGATGATAAAAATTGCAGCAAATAAGAATAATCTCATCCTTAACACTTCCTCTTCTCCAGATACAGACAAACTGCTTTTGATAACCGGCATTTAAAAAACCCGCTCAATGCCCGATAAAACAGCCATTGAGCGGTAAAACATTTAAAAATAGGAGACTGTCATCAAAAGGTAAAACTTACCTTAATCCCGACAGCTAAAATCAAATTCATTATCAAAACGTTTCTCCCCCGGGGTTTTTAAAATTTTTTTTATAATATCAAAAAAAATTTATCCCCCCATCTTCCGGCTCCGCTTCATGTTGGCTTCGGGAAGGCGTCGTATTGGCTTCGTGAAATTAATTGACCTTTTTTTACCTGCTGTTTCTACAAACAAAAACATAAATGAAATTACTTGACATAAACAGCACGCCGTTATGTGAGTATTATGGATTTTTATACATAAATCGGGAAAAATTAATGAAAAAAGATTTCGGCTACAGAGAGATACCCTACAACTATACATCCTTTTCTGACAGGGAGATAATCCTTAAATATTTTGATGAAGAGACATGGGAGCTTCTGGACAACCTGCGTAACCAGAGGATAACAGGGAGGAGCGCCAAGCTCATATTCGAGATTATAGGCGACATTTTTATAATAGATCGAAACCCCTATATATTCAATGACATAATCGAACATCCCAAAAAACTGAAAAAGCTGAAAAAACTGCATACAATACGGCTCGATTCCATTGAAAACAAAACCTCTAACCCGAAAATCGTAGAATTAGTTGAAAGGCTCCGGAAATTTGACGCAAAATTTATACATAAATTCCGCTCTGAAAAGTGGAGAAGACTGAAGATACTCACATCCCTCAGCCAGATAACTTCAAAAAACAATATACACTTTTCGGCATTCCAGAAAGTAGCGCACGTAACAGATGCAACTGACTGGCGTGTTGAATACCCCGAGGTCATTGTATACCCTGAAAATATAAGGGAGATATCCAGGCTGGTAAAAGCAGCAAAGGAACTTGATCTTAAAATCATCGCCCGCGGCGGCGGTACAGGGCTCACAGGGGGGGCAATCCCTGTTTACCCCAATACTATGATCATAAATCTTGAAAAGATGCACCACACTTCAGAGATTGAGTTTATCCATACAGATGGAAGGAATATTCCTGTTATTGAAACTGAAGCAGGAGTGATCACTGAGGAAGTTACACACTACTGCAAGGAGAAAGGGTACATCTTCGCAACAGACCCCACCTCCGCATGGGCTTCAACAATCGGGGGGAATATTGCTGAAAACGCAGGCGGCAAGAAATGCGTTATGTGGGGTACGGCAATTGACAACATCTTCTCATTCAGGATTGTTAACGCAGAGGGGAACCTCCTTGAAGTAAGGAGAAAGGATCACCCCTACAGAAAGATTGAACCTGAAGATGAAGTAGTATTTGAAGTATATTCGCTCTCCCGCAAAAAAGGGGAGAAACGGATTAAGACAATTAACCTCTCAGGCCTTGACGTCAGGAAACAGGGTGTAGGGAAGGATATAACCAACAAGGCCCTTAAAGGGGTTCCGGGTATTCAGAAGGAGGGGGGAGACGGGATAATCGTCTCTGCGAAGTTTGTGCTCTACAAACCCTTTGAGCACTGCCGCACAATCTGCCTTGAATTTTTCGGCACAAACCTCATCAACGCCTCCAAGGCAATAGTTAAGATACGGGAGTCATTCGGAAAAAACCAGTCCGCATACCTCACCGCCCTTGAACACTTTGATGACAAATACGTCAAGGCAATCAATTACAGGAACAAATCCGACAGAAGCGAATACCCGAAAGCTGTTCTTCTTATAGATATCGAGAGCAATGATCATGATGAGCTGGATAAAGCAACCGCTGCCATTCTCGACATGGTTAAGCAGTACAACACTGAAGGCTTCATGGCTGACACAGAGGAGAAGAGAGAGCTCTTCTGGAAAGACAGAAAAAATCTCGGGGCAATTGCAAGGCACACAAACGCCTTCAAACTGAACGAGGATATAGTAATCCCCGTTGAGTCACTCCCCGATTTTGCTGACTTCATTGACAGGCTTAATCTCCAGAAGGAGCTTGAAAACAACTGTGCAATTATTGATGAGCTCTCAGATTATCTCAAAAAGATCAGGGAGAGGGAGGACACATTCTTCCAGTCCAAGCTTGACACATACCTCTCCTCTATAATTGAAATAAAAGAGAAGCAGCTTGATTACATAAAAAACATGGAGAATCCGGCAGGTCCCTTTGCTGCGGAGAGTGGCTCTGTAGATAAAGAAAGCCCGCTGTTTGAACTGCTCCGTGACGGAAAGATCGAATACAGCATAAGTGAGTCTGTAATTGAAAAGTTCAGTAAAAACTTCCATGGATATGATGATATTATAAACAGTTTCAGGGATATAGTCGAGTTCAGGGAGAGCCGTAAGCTTATTATTGCCACGCATATGCATGCCGGTGACGGAAATATTCATGTTAACATACCGGTACACTCCAACGACTACAGGATGCTCATTGAGGCGGAGGAGATGGCCGGTATTATAATGAAAGCAACTGTTGAAAAATTCAACGGTGTTATCTCCGGCGAACATGGAATCGGCCTCACAAAACTTAAGTTTATTGAAAAAAATATTCTCGATGATTTTGCCGAGTACAAGAATGAGAGTGACCCCGCGGATCTCTTTAACCCGGGAAAGCTCCGCCACGATTTTCCTCACAGCACAATATATACACCATCACTTAACCTGCTGGAGCTCGAGGCTTTTATACTCGAAGTTGCGGACATGAAAGCTCTGACAAAATCTATTTCTTCATGCGTAAGGTGCGGAAAATGTAAACAGGTATGCAACACACACTATCCGCACTGCACAATGTTCTACAGCCCCAGGAATAAAATTCTGGCAGTTACTCTTATCACAGAAGCTGTACTCTATGAGGCACAGACAACAAACAACCTGAGCTTCCTGAACTTCAGGATGCTGCGCGAGATATCGGACCACTGCACAATGTGCCACAACTGCTACAACCCATGCCCTGTTAATATAGATTTCGGGGAGGTAACACTTGCAATCAGGAACCTCCTGCACGACAGGAAGAGGTCAGAGCCGAAGTTCATCACAAGCTTTGTTCTCTTCTACCTCAGGAGAAAGGGGTACTACTTCAATAAAATCTTCAGGATACTGCTGCTGAAATTCGGATACTCCATGCAGAGATTTGCTTTCCTTGTGAATAAACCGTTTAACAGGATAAGCGCAATTATAGCACCAAAAATCAATGGTATACTTCAGTCAAAGCTCCCTAAGACAGGGACCCCCTCGCTCCGGGAACTGTTAGGGCTTAAAGGTTCAAACACTTTCTTTGCCTTCCATAATCCGGATAAGGAAATTGTAAAAAGCGTGGTCTACTTCCCCGGATGCGGATCAGAGAGGATGTTCCCTGACATATGCATAGCTGTAATAGCCCTGCTTTACAATGCAGGTGTTCGAGTGGTAATTCCCCCGGAATACCTCTGCTGCGGATACCCGCTGCTGGCCAACGGCAGACAGAAGGACGCGGAGAACAAGAGTTACGAAAACCGCGTAATATTCCACAGGATGTCAGATATCATTAACTATATGGAGATCACTGATGTAATCGTATCATGCGGCACATGCTATGAAATGCTCTCCAAGTACAACATTGAAAATATATTCCCTGATTCAGCGATCACAGATATCAATGAGTTTATAGCCCGTGAAGGTCTCTACAAAAAAATACAGAAGGATACACTCTACTACCACGATCCCTGTCACTCCCCCGTCAAAAGCCTTGGTGTTGACAAAACCTTCAGCGAGATACTGGGAACAAAGCCTGTTTCCATACCTAACTGCTGTGGTGAGGGTGGAACCATGTCACTCTCAACTCCTGCGATATCCAATTCTCTCAGGGGGAGAAAATCGTATAACATATACTCGGCACTGGAGAGGAGAGAACGGGTAACTGTCCTGACAACATGCCCCAGCTGTGTACAGGGGCTTTCAAAGATAAACGGAAGGGGTTCTGTAACGGGAAAATCCATGGCTGTATACCTTGCGGAAACCTTTCTCGGCAAAAACTGGAAGAAAAAGTCTGTTTCTGATATCAGGAAAAAAGAGGGTATAGAGAGAATTATTCTTTAAAAAAGGGGTGGATTTGACGAAAATCATATTAAACTAATCTGATTTAAAGGTAGGGAAGATGAAACGCTTTTTGTCTCTGTTAATACTGATTATTCCGGTTCTCCTTTTTTCACAGGATAAGGATTCCAATACTCCCTCAGGAAAAAAAGTTTTCCCTGTACAGGCTGTAAGCACTGATCTCTTTAAGTTATATAACCTGAGTTTCAATAAAATGATTCCCGGATACGCCGGCGAAGTCCTTGAGGTGGAATTTCAGCTTAAAAACATGATTGAGATGCCCCATGAACTCTATATATTTGTAATTGCTACTTACGAAAAATCCTATAAAACAGATTCAAGCTTCCAGAGCCCCTCACTTGATGACCCTGAACAGATCAAGAATATAAAAGTCTTCCCTGATGATCTCTCCAACTTTGAATACACAGAGAAAGATCAGGCCGGCAATGATAAAAAAGTATATATCAAGTACCCTAAGAATATAAAAGCAGGGGTTAACCCTGAAACAGGAAAGCCCTATTTTCTTGATGATAATTTCACATTCCGTACAAAATTCTTAAGCAAATATGCGAGAAGATACTACTACTTTAACGAAATTGCAATCCTGATATTTGACAACAAAGAGGAGCTTATTTACAGGGAAGTATTTAAAGTGAAGGAGAAGAAGAGATAAAAACCCTTTTTATCTCTTCCATAGCCTCATCAATAGTAGCTGTAATTGTTCCCCCTGAACTGAATATAAAATACTCGACCTGCAGATTAACCTTTGAACCTTCGTTATCTCCTGAAAGCCTGAAGTCACCCCTGTACGCGGTAACAGCTTTACCCAGGGCCGCAGCGTAACCTATTTCAGAGGCTGTCCCGCTGTCCACATCACATCCGTCAAGAACGGCAAAAAGGCCGTCTGAACGTTCAATGCCGCGGCGGTTGTTTTCACCTATTGTCATATTCAGTTCCCTCCAGGCCGCGGTTCTTCCGCTCCCCTCCTGCATTTCAAGAACCCTGTCAATCATATGCTGAGGGGTCAGTTTCCATGGATCTATTACCTCAAGCCCTAAACTCTCCACGCGGGGGATTATCTTTTCATACATGAAAAACCTGCCTGCCTCGGAAAAACCGAGGGGTGATGCAATATATATTCTTTTTTCCGGATTCATTTACAGGTTTACCATCCCTCTGAATTATGTGGCATAAAAAATAATTGACTCATGCTGATTAAAATAATTATATTTATCAAGTTTTTTTGCCGATTATTGATTAAGCGGAGATAAATTATGAAATACACTATGGTGAAGCAGTTTTCCAATGCTGTCATCGACAATATGTTCGGATTCGTATTCAAGATTGTTGATTTTGGAAAAATGATGATAGAAGTCTTCTGGAGCTTCTTCGATATATGGGCAGCTTTTTTTCTTATTTTCTACAACGCATTTATGTATGTATACTATCTTTTCCTCTTCATGATCGACCGTGGTTCTGAAACAAGCGGCCCGGTTCCATACAGGGCAAGACGTGTTTCAACGAGGAAACAGAGGATCCCCACAGTGCATATTGATAAAACTCCGGCTCCGATTCCTTCCATGTACACTGTAAAAACAGTGGCATCTGATACTGCAAAAGCAGTAACTTCATCTGTTTCAACTGTGGCTGAAAAGACAACTGAAACAGTTCAGCAGGTAATGACGCCTCTCCGGCCTTCACGCCCGGGATTCGGATCTAAAAAACCTGTTTTTAAAACTATCCTGGAGTTCATTGCTGATATATTCAAGACAGTTAAGGATTTTATCACCAGGCCTGTTGTAGCAATCGCGGAATTCCTTGCAGGGAAGCTCATGCCTGTTAAAGAGAGTGATGCCAAATTCAGCGAGGCTGTTCAGAAAAGAAGTCTCATTGATGAATATATGAAAGAGTACGAAAAAACCCAGAAAAAGAGAAAGTGGTAAAATATTAAATTTTAGAAAAAACAAAAAACTCCGGAAAGCCCGGAGTTTTTTTGCCCCATGTCATTCCCGCGAAGGCGGGAATCTATTTTATTAAAATTTATCTGGAAATATCAATGTTTAAAGGCCCTCTGCCCTGTATACATCATTGTTACCTTGGGGTTCGCTTCATTACATGCCATAATTGATTCAAAATCCCTTATCGATCCACCCGGCTGAAGTATTGCAGAGATCCCCTGCGCGATAATCGCATCAACTCCATCCCTGAAGGGGAAAAAAGCATCAGATATTGCTGTTGAGCCTGTAAGGCCCCCCTTTGCTGATTTCGTCTCCTCGTCGATTGCGGCTTTATCACTCATTTTACGCTCACCCTTCATCACAGCAAGTTCAAGCTCCTTGTATGACATACCGTATTTATCAGAACAGAGAAGGTCCGCATACTTGGTATACGCCTTATAGATTGCAATCTCAGCTACCCCTACCCTGTCCTGTTCACCTGTACCGATACCCACAGTAACCCCGTCCTTGACATATAACACGGAGTTTGATGTTACACCCTGCTCAACATACCAGCCGAAAAGCATATCATCAATTTCTCTGTCAGTGGGCTTTCTTTCCACTTCATATCTCTCACCCTTATATTCTGAAACAGCAGGGAGGAGGTCAGATATACCCTTTATCTTTGTTGTTGATGACTGCTGAACTATTATCCCGCCGTCAATAAGGGACTTAAAGTCAGGGAAAACCGCATCCCTGTACTGCGCAAGCCTGTCAATCCCCGGAATTTTTACTATCCTGAGGTTTTTCTTAGCTTTAAGTATATCAACAGCTGCTCCGTCATATTCAGGAGCCGCAATAACTTCAAGGTATTGTTTAGAGATAAGCTCAGCAGTCTCTTTATCGCACACACGGTTAAGGGCAACGCACCCGCCGAATGCGGCAATCCTGTCAGCCCTGAAAGCGCGGTTAAAAGCCTCTGCCATGGTAGAACCATACGCCACTCCGCAGGGATTGTTATGTTTAACAATTACAGCCGCAGGCCTGTCCATAAGATACTTCAGTATATTGAGAGAATTATCTATATCTGTAAGGTTAATCTTCCCCGGGTGCTTCCCGAACTGAAGCATCATCTCTTCATCTATTCCGCTGACCAGTGAATTCCCCGGCTTTATAAACTGACATCCTGCAAGGAGAAGGTTACCGTTCACAAGTTCATACATTGCTGCCTCCTGCTCCGGGTTTTCACCATAACGGAGGCCCCTCTCCACAACAGTCCCTTCATCGTTGATCTTCCAGATCCGTTTTCTGTAAACCAGCTTCTGATCACCGAAGGTAATTGTCATCTCTTCAGGAAAATTATCATCAAGTACTGTCTGATATGCTTTTTTAATATCCTTCATTTTTTAACCCTTAAAATAATTATATGTTATTAAAATATATAATCTTACATTGCAGCACTTTAAGATTGAATCAGTATATTTAATGTCATTCCCGCGAAGGCGGGAATCTATTCCTTTTAATAAGAAGAATTATTCAATAACAGTGGACGCGTCCATCAGTACTGCGTCAATTATATAGGCATTCCTCTTTGTAT
>DAISJZ010000014.1:6059-34991 GCA_036821145.1 Spirochaetota bacterium | reverse complement strand
ACAGTGGACGCGTCCATCAGTACTGCGTCAATTATATAGGCATTCCTCTTTGTATTCAGAGGTGTATACTCCATAAACTGCCCCTTGAACTCAAAATCTGTCCCTGCTGTCAGGAGTTCCGCTGTATCCTTATTATCAAGAAAAAGATAAAAACTGAATTTAAATCCGTACCTTGCAGAATCCGATGATTCTATTGCCACCCTGAATCTCTTTTTATACCTTTCATTCTCCTCAACAGAGATGATTTTCCCTCTGCCGATAATAATGCTGTTCAGGTAACCCTCAAGATAGTCATCTCTGGATATAGCTCTCACAGTGCTGAACTTTCTGAAAAAAGTCGAATCCATAACGAGTTCAGACTGCGAAAAAAGCGGTATCACAGTGAAAATCAATAAAAGGAGTGCAATATATCTTCTAATCATAAAATCTATCTATGCTTCTAAAATTTAATTCATATATGCCTGTATCTCTCATCACCTCAACCGTGTCAATCCTTCTCCCTGACCGGCGGAACTGTTCAAGAAACTCATCAATGGATTCAGTTTTCCTGTTATTAACTGAAACAATTATATCCCCCTGCTCCATATCCCTGTAAGGGCTCCTGGGGGAAATATATGAAACCACAACTCTCCCTGATAAAGAATCTTCGTCAACTTCTATTCCGTAAGACTGAAAAAGCTGGTAAAGGTCACTCCTCATTCTTTCATACTCACCCTTTTCCCGGAGGACAAGGGCTATATCGTGAATTTTCCCCTTTCTTGATACAGTAATATGCAGCTTGGATCCTATCCCCATGTTTCCAATAAGTTTTAAAAGGGTGCCGAGGGATTCAATTTTTTCCCCTCCAATCTCCTTAACTACATCACCCTGCTTTATCCCCGCTGTGTCAGAGGGTGAATTTCTGATAACAGAAACAATTTCCACTATTTTCTTTTCACCGTGCTGAGATAATTCCCTCTCCCTTGCGATCAGCCCGAGCCACCCTCTCCTGACCCTTCCGAACTCCGTAAGTTCCGTGCAGACCTGGCGGACAATATTGGATGGTATCGCGAAACTTATCCCCTGGAACCCCCCGGAGCCGGACCTGATTGCAGTATTGATCCCGACCATCTCCCCCCTGAGATTAATAAGCGGGCCCCCTGAATTGCCGGGATTAATGGAAACATCAGTCTGAATAAAATCCTCGATATCTGTGAATCCGATATTGTCTCTCCCCTTTGAGGAGACAATCCCTGCAGTAATAGATTGTTTAAGCCCGTAGGGATTTCCTATTGCAAGAACCCACTCCCCCTCACTGAGAAGGCTCGAATCACCGAACCTGACTGGTGTAAAAACAGAACCGTCACTGTTATCAAGCTTCAGTACTGCAATATCGGTTTTATTATCTGAAACATAATATCTTCCATTACTGAAAAGCTGCATGTCATATGTCCTGCCGTCACTGCATACAGCCCTGAAAAAATCACCTTTCCTGACAACATGATAATTGGTCACAATAAAGCCGTGTTTTGAGATTATCGTACCTGTACCATATGATATTCTTACAAGCTTTCCGCCGGAAACTCCCCCCTTTCTTTCATATGCTGAAATATTTACAACCGAAGGTTTCGCTGCACCTGAAGCGTTTATAAAATACCTGTTGAATTCAGAGGGGCCGGCATAAGCTGTTAATGATAGAAGGAGAAGGGGAACAATTGCCTTTATTTTCATAATTAATCCACAACAATATCGAAATAAGTTCTGTCATCCCGGGTTTTATATTTATCAAAATCGATCCTGGTGCCTGAGGGTTTATGCCTGAAGTCACCTTTTATATCACCCATCCCGGCAAGGAGAGAGTATATACCGGCAGCAACACCCTCGGCAATTTCATCCTGCCTGTGAAGAAGAACATCCCTGTCCCACTTTCTGTTCAGGTAGCCAAGTTCGATATAGGCGCTTACTGCATTCACAAGGAGCGGCACAGACCATGTTGAGATAAAGGGCTTACCCGGTATCTTATCTCTGCCATTTACGCCCCTGTGATCAAGAGATTGAAGAACAAATTTTATAATTTCGTAAGTGGCAAAGTAATTATCCCCTCCGAAATTTTTAAAACTCTCCCCTCTCCTGTAGGTTTCGTAAACAGATTTTTCTCTCTCCCGGAAGGGCCCCTCCTCCCTGTATGTCATATAATCATCTGAATACTGTGTATCCGCTTTATGCTCCCTTGCTGCAATATGCCAGCCCGGAGGATCTCTGTAAATCCATGAGACCATATTGTATTTATACCCCTTATACTCTCTATAATCTGTAGAATAATTTTTCTTAAGACTATAGCCGGTAAAATACTGAGCGCAATCCCTGAAATAAGCGAGCCTGTATGGAACTTTTACAGAATGTTTAAACCATGATTTAAGAATACCGTAATCCTTTATCCTCCCCTTTCCCCCTCTCCTGAGATTAACAAACCCCTCTTTTAATACATTATAAGGGGGAACAATAATTCCATTAAGACCTTTGTAATCAGGTGGAGCGGATTTTGCAAGGTGCAGGGAGACCACCAGGTGGGGCCTGAATCCGTTTATTTTAGAGATTCTCCCCTTCTGCATTTCACCACCGGCATCGGGATAATCATACAGCCTGTAAGGGGCATTGGGATCCTCCTCTTTTGCGGCGCTTTCAAAAGGGACAGAGTCATCCCTGCTGATCATTGTATCAATATATATCCGGGGTACATTTCTATCTGTGTACTTTGACAGAATCTTTCTGAAAGCCTCAAAGTCACCCTCAGGGGCACACATATCCATAAGCCGCATCACTTTTGTACCAATACTGAATACTATATCGCGCTCAAAGTTACCATGCAGGCTTGCACCTTCGGCAAAATAATCTATATACTTCCCGGTTACCAGGTCAAACTTATCACCATGCTTCTCTTTATTCTTAAGAAAAACACCGCCGTGACCGGGATCAATTACAACACGGTATACAGGGAATTCATACTGTTCAATTTGTTCGGGGGTAAAAGCAAGTATCGCCATCAGTAAAACTATGAAGGCAATTTTTTTACGTTTATTTTTAAAGATAAAATTCACTATAGAACCGTTACATAAATACTGTTATAATCTAAAATAAAAAGGGGGGCATAGACCCCCTTTTTTATATCTAAATAATTAATCTGTCTGTTAAGAAATTATTGAGGATTAGTTGTTGATGATGAAGATTTCTGCTCACCTTTCTGAACATCCTCATAAATCCTGTTTCTGTTGTCAGCTTTGTCCCTTTTATAGGTCTCTTTTATATCTTTAACCTTAAGGCCGTCACTTTTTGCATCAGCTTCATCTGTATAAGCTACAGTTTCAAGGATTCTGATACCATAAGCTTTTGCCACCCTGAAATGATAGAGAGACTGCTCATAATTTCTTGCTGTATATTCATTTTCAGCATCATCCATCTGGCCGTAAGCGATTCTGAGCCTCATCTGGTTCTGGAGAAGCTCTCTGTGCTTATTCGGATCAGATCTTGTTTTCTGGTTCAGGTGAAGAGCAACAATCTGTCCATGGCATTTATCAAGGATATCCTGTGTATCCTTTTTATACTGTTCCGCCATCTTTTTCATAAGATCTGAAATCGATTTTGCGTTTCTTTCAAACCATACCTTGGCAAAGATGGTATCCCTTTTATAATAAAGCTCAATAGCTCTTTTATACTCTTCATAAATTTTGTCATAATCACCTTTCCATCCGTACTTTTCAAAGTTGGTGACAATAACATTAAGAAGATAAATCTGCTCAAGGTTCTTCTTTACAAGCTTGGCACAAACGTCATTAGCATGAAACTTTGCAAGATAAGAATCATCAGGTTTTTCAGCCTGATTGAAGTTCTCGTTAATATTGTCGCTCCCTTTGGGATCAAGCTCTTTCGCTTCCTGGGAAAAACCTGAAAGAGTAAAAGCGAGAATAAGTGAAGCAATAACCAGTAAGGTTCTTCCGTATTTCTTCTCGATTGTCATAATTTATCTCCTAGATAAAGATAACAGTTTTTTAAGTATCCGTACTTAAAAAAATATTAGTGCATATAATGTAATTTTAAATTATCCTTTTAAACTCGACAACTTTTTTTTTATTTTTTATACAAATTATTAAATATAAAAGCAAACTTTGTATAATTATGTCATATAACAGCTCTTAAATGGTAAGAGCGCCCCCCTGCAACCCTCCATACTTAATCATTCAAAGATCAGCCGGGCTTTACACATCCCCTCCTGTGAGCTTTAAGCCGGATCCGGAAGAGAGGCTGGCCTCATCTGAATTAATTTAATAAATTTCCGGTGATTTCAAATTTTTTGTTGTTGAAATTTTATTTTTTTTCAGTTTATCTTAAAATGGAACATCCCGATTTTCTGCTTTTCCGGTTAAAACGCACGGGAGTTTAAACCGGGATCCCGTTAATTCAAACCTGGAGTATTCATAATCATATGAATGATTTCACCCAAACAATTATTAAATACCTGATAATTCTGATTGTTATTATTATAACTTTTCAGTTTATCCTCCCCTTGATAATAAGTTTTCTCGGATGGTTTTTAGGTATCCTTATCAGGATAGCCATGTACGGATCAATTATATTTATTCTATACATGATGGGAAGATTCATATACGAGTCGTATAAAAATAATGGTTGATTAATGAGGTCTCATTTTTACCTTAGCAGAGAATTAATCAACCCCGAGAACAATACAGGAAATGGACATAATCAAAGAAAAAATTCATAAAATAGAGAAAATAGCTCTGATTGCTGTTGCAGTCTGCTCAATAACCGGAGGATTAATCTTCGGGTATATCTCTTCAGAGATAAAAAACTATTCCGGCATTCATAATCTGAAAAAATTTCAGCCAAGCATCCCCACAAGGCTTTACGATGTTAACGGCGAACTCATTGCCGAGCTTTTCCAGGAAAAGAGAAATCTTGTATCATTTGACGAACTTCCCCACACCCTTATAAACGCTTTCCTTGCGCAGGAGGACAGGGATTTCTACGAGCATTTCGGCCTTAATCCCATGGCAATATTCCGGGCAATGGGGAAGAATATCATTGCATCAGTAAAATCGTTAAGGCCCACAATTGTTCAGGGGGGCTCCACCATTACTCAGCAGCTTGCAAAGCAGCTCTTTACGGAAAGCGAACGGACCCTGGGGCGAAAAATTTTTGAAGCAGTCCTTGCTCTTCAGATTGAAAAAAAGTTTACCAAAAATGAAATTCTTGAGATGTATTTTAACCAGGTTTACCTGGGACACGGCTGCTACGGTATTGAAACAGCAGCTGACTTCTATTTCAATAAAGATGTTAAACACCTTTCTCTTATCGAGGGAGCTGTACTTTCAGCCCTACCCTCTAAACCCGCAGGGTATTCCCCTCTTAAGTTCCCGAAAGAGGCTTATGATAAAAACCGTGATACACTGAACAGGATGGTCAACGCGGGATTCCTTGACGAAAAAAGGTCAAATGAAATATACGATGCCTTCTGGCCCGGTTTTGTTGAATCACTGAGGACAGAGTTTCCGACTAAAACGGCTCTATCTAAAACGGAAGACCGTGCTCCGTACTTTACAGATTATGTACGCCAGATTCTTGACTCACGTTTCGGGAAAGATGTGATGTATAACGAAGGGCTCACCGTGTACACAACACTTAACCTTAAACGGCAGAGAATTGCCGAGAAATACATGATTAAAGGTATTGAAGATCAGGATAAGATCTCTTCAAGGATGAACATGATGGGGGGAGCTGTTGATGGCGGCCTTTTCGGGGCATACCACGCTCTCAGGATGATCTTCTCCCTGCCGGGGATCCTTGTTGTAAATGATGAGGATACCAGGTTCAAGAAAAATATGGCAGACGGCCTTATTGACAGCCTTGATATACTCACACTCCTGTCAGATGCGCCTAAAGCTTATGATACATTTGAGTATTTCAGAACAGCAATTTCCGGAATCTCCACATCCATGAAAGTTGAGGGGGCCTTTATTGCTGTTGAACCGCAGACAGGCTACATAACATCAATGATCGGCGGATCTGAATTCGAGGTTTCCAACCAGTATAACAGGGCAGTGCAGGCCAGGAGACAGCCGGGATCATCTTTTAAACCATTTGTTTATGGAGCTGGTATTCACAACAGGGTAATAAGTACCGCAACAGTTCTCCCTGACGTGCCTATAAGAGATGTTGATGCTGCAGGTACAACCTGGTCACCGGATAACTACGACGGTGACTTTTCCGGGATGGTGCCGATCCAGAAAGCTCTTGCCCAGTCTATAAATATCATATCAATCAGGATATTTGACCTCGTGGGCGCTGACAACGTAATCGATTACGCGGCAAATATGCTCAAGGTTCCGCAGAGCCGTTTCACCCCGAGCCCTGCTCTTGCTCTCGGCGCAACTGAACTGACCCCTCTGGAGATGGCAACAGGTTTTGCCGTTTACGCGAACAGGGGGCGGGATGTAATACCTTTCTCAATAAGATATGTCCTTGACAGGGATGGTAATGAGCTTACAAATATTGAAGAGGAAGTGGGTAATATCATTGCGTCAAAAGAGATAGACGGTACAATACAGATTATACCTGAAGCTGTGGCCTATATTATGACAGATTTGATGAGAGGGGTTGTTGACCACGGAACTCCAACCTACGGAATCAGATACCAGGCAGGATTCACAAAAGCTGCCGCAGGTAAAACAGGAACATCGCAGAACTGGGCGGACGTATGGTTCTGCGGGTACACACCGGATATTGCTGCTGTAGTATGGATGGGTTACGACAAACCGTTTATGACTCTTGGTAAAGGCCAGGCAGCCGCATCACTTACAGCGCCAATCTGGGGCTACTATATGAAAGAGGTATATAACGGCATGCCGGATCCTGTTTTCCCCCCAAGGCCTGATGGTGTAGAAGGTAAGGGTGTCTGCATGTATACAGGGCTTATACCAGGGCCTAACTGCCATAAAATTTCCGGCGGTATAGGCCTTAAGGGGAGCGGCGCAGGGAAAGTCTGTGACGGCAGACACTACGAGATGAAGACTGTTCTCGAAAGATATATGGAAAAAGAAGGATTGACAGAATAGCCTGAAATTCATTTATTGACATTCTTTTTTATAATGTGTATTTTATTATAACAGCGGTATTATACAATCTGATGGCTAATACAGGAGTTATTTCAATGTTTAAAGTTGGTGATAAAATAGTATACCCGATGCATGGAGTAGGGCAGATCGACGGGATTGAGAAGAAGGTTGTGCTCGGTAAGCGTAATGAGTATTATATGATTACAATCATCAACAACGGTATGAAAGTGATGATTCCGGTAAACAACGCAAAAGAGATCGGCATTAGAAGCATTATTCCTAAAAAGGATATCAAGAAGGTTCTGGGAATCCTATCCGTTGCTGCAGAATCTATCGAAGAGGACTGGAAACTCAGGTACCAGAACAATATCGATAAAGTAAAAAGCGGTTCAATTTATGAAGTTGCTGAAGTTGCCAGGGATCTTTTCAAGAGAGGAAATGAGAAGGAACTCTCAATTATGGAAAGAAAACTTTATGAAAACGCATACCAGCTTATTACTTATGAAGTTGCCATGGCAAAAAGTATCGATATTGATGATGCCGGAAATGTCGTTTCAGAAGCCCTTGCTTCAGGCTTTAAAGATGAGGAATAGTTTCTGCTGATAATTCAAGCCGGTTCTTTTACACACAACACATCAGATTTTCCGCCTGTAGCATAAAAGATTTCCTTTTTTTATTATTTATAATAAACAAAACAGTTATATTATAATCATATTTTTATATTTTCCATTTATATGTTTTCAGGAGTTATATCATGCTTATTATTATTTTCAGAACTTTATTTATACTTACTTCTATTTTCTTCTCAGTGCTTTTTTATGCAGGCCATTCTATTCAGGCAATGCTCATTGCAGGAGGGGCAGCGGCAGTTATATCGCTGGCAGTAATTATTGTAATCGAATTCATGTCCCACAGCTTTCAGCCGAGACATATTCTTGCGGCTATTTTTGGCCTTCTTTTCGGTCTCGGTATAGGGCATCTTCTTGTTTCAGGTGTAGATTCTTTCAACCTTGAGATTATGCAGAGATATGCAGGCATTATAAGGCCTTTGATATATCATATCAGCGGTTTCGCTGCAATGATGTTCTTTCTTATTAACAATGAAGACATTTCATTCCTTGATAAGATTGTGCCAGTGAGAGAGAGCGACGCTGATGTTCAGATCCCCTATAAAATTCTTGATACAAGCGTTATTATTGACGGAAGGATTGCGGATATCTGTGATACCGGTTTTCTTGAAGGGATTCTTGTTATCCCGAATTTTGTGCTTAATGAACTCCAGATGATTGCAGATTCAGCTGATTCAATCAAGAGGAACAGGGGGAGGAGGGGACTGGATATCCTTAACAAGATGCAGAAAGACCAGTCTATTATGGTAAAGATATCGGACATGGATTTCAAGGATATCCCGGAAGTTGACTCAAAACTTGTACAGCTTGCTAAAGTGATGAAAGCAAAAGTTATTACCAATGACTTCAACCTCAACAAGGTGGCTGAATTCCACGGAGTTGATGTTCTCAACATAAATGAGCTTTCCAATGCACTGAAGCCCATAGTTCTCCCCGGTGAAGAGATGAGGGTTCTTCTTCTCAAGGAGGGGAAAGATTCCAACCAGGCAATCGGCTACCTTGATGACGGCACAATGGTGGTGGTTGAAAACGGAAGGAGAAGGATCAATGACGAAGTTGAAGTTACTGTTACCTCTGTTCTTCAGACAACAGCAGGCCGCATGATCTTCACAAGACTGAAGGAGGACTGATTTGCTCCTCCTCTCGATCTTCGGGAGCCCGAGGAAAAACGGTTTCTCCTCCAGGCTCCATGAGGAGCTTATAATCCCCTTTAAGGACAGGGGATTTTTTATTGAAAGAGTCTATGCCTATGACGCTGAAGTCAGACCCTGCACAGGATGCGGCTGGTGCAGCGAACACCGGGACTGCTGTATTGATGATGAAATGACCGGTATTTACAACCTTTTACGTACTGCTGACATTATATCAATATCCACACCTCTATATTTCTCATCTTTTCCGTCACCTCTCAAGGCAATAATGGACAGGTGCCAGCTTTTATGGGAGGAGGGGAGGCGCGGCAAAGGTACTTTAAAACCCGGGAAAGGGCTTTTTATCTGTGCTGCAGGTGATGAATACAGGGGTATGTTTGATGGCGTTTCAATGGGGATCAGGCATTTCTACAATGCTGTAAATACCTCTTACAACCCGGACGACGCAATTCTTTACCCTCTCTCTGACTCTTCATCAGAAATATCTCTTGAATTTATTGAAAAGGCCCGTACTATTGGTGAGAGATACTCAGCCCTTTAAATCACCTGACAGGCCGGTTAAATATGAAACTGACAGCTGTTCTCACATTAAAAATGAAAAAAGGGATTCTCCCCCAGTTTATCGCCACAATATATAAACAGCAGATGGAGGTAAGCAACATAAACCTTACTGAAGGGGATGGTAAATGGGACGGCTACAATATTGAAATTATTTATACATCAAAAAAAGACCTCATTCGAGTTGTGGAAGCCCTGAAGAAAAACAGTGATTATTTCAGGGATTTATCAATAACGAGCACACTTGAGGACAAAATCCGCGGCGGTCTTCTTTCTACAGGGAGTAAAATACAGATAGATACAAACAGCGATATCGAAACATCCTTTCTCGGAGGAACCACACTTATTCATGAGAAGATAGATGCGGGCTTCGGGAAACAGTACTGCTCGGTTTCAGAATCAGTCGGCATAATAAGCGTATTTAAAAAAATGGCTGCCCCGACAGATGAGTATTATCATTACTGCGCTGATTCAGAGAGAGACGCCATTATAATCAGCCGGTTTACAGATAAAAACTCCTTCCCTGTGAGTATTAAATACCAGACTGTTGAAGATTTAATCAAAGTATTAAAGGGGATTGAAGAGAGCTTCTCCTGTTTCCGTTTTATGAATACCGACAGTGATGATTATATATTCAGAAACACAATAATCGATTCAATCAGAAAACCCGTTCTCTTCCGTGAGCTCGATGAACTCCCTTTCTACCTGATGACAATAATCACAAAAATCTGCCGTAAACAGAGATGCAAACCGGAAGAAACCTCTGTAGGGATACTTGGACTTAACCAGGGGATGATAAGACTCACAGGTATTCTTTGCGCAGCCGGGTACCTGAAAGTACTCGGACATGACAACAGGGAGAGGACAATGATGTCCTTTGAAACCCAGGGGGGACTTGCAACCACAATAGAAAATGTTGCGGACAATGCTGATATACTTATTGTCTGCGATGATCTGCTGCTGAAAGACAACATTCAGTATCTTAATCCCGGGTCTATAGTAATAACAGGTTTAAACAATGATCCTGTTGATGCAAACCTGTTTTCAGATAGAGGGCTTAAGGAGATTATTCAGGTCAGGGATACGGATCTTCTGACACTTATAGCTCCCATGATTAATGGAATTACCTCAGGTGAGCAGAAGTTTTTCAGCGATGAACTTATTCTGAAAATTTCCTCATCCGCATCCAGGGAGTTATCTGATTCATACAGATATCCCGGGTTCTTCAGCGAAATTTCAGGCAAGATTGAGTCAGCGATTATAAGAGGTTAAGGTCTGCGTTTTTTTTTTAACTAAAATCCATGATATCGAATTAAAATTAAAGGGCTTCAGATAAATCTCCTCAGTTGCGGTTTCCATGCTTGTCTCTCCATCCCTGATTGCTTCATTTATGTTCAGACCGATGCTTTCATTTATCTTTGAATTTATCCTGGAATAATCATCTGTTATTTTAATTACCCCTTTTCTGTTTACTACGTCAGTATTTTTTTCAAGAATTTCACTGATCTTGGATATATCTATCTGCATAACAAGAATTCCGTGGAAGTTCTGCTGTACATATACCGGTGAAGATACATAAAGCGAGTAGGTTTTTGAAGCAGGAGTAATCAGTGATATATCTTCAAAATATACACCTCTCCTCATTGAAAAACAGTTTTTTAAAGGTGTCTCCTCGTACCCTTCATTAACATTTGTACCGAAGAGGCTGTCATTCTTCTTTGTATAAATAATCTCTCCATGCTTATTAATGATCACATAATCAAGATAGATACCCTCAGTAACAGCATTGATCATCTCTGTTATATTTTCACGTTCAAGGAGATAATACTTTTTACCCCCTTTGTCCATTAAACGGAGGTGTGTCAACTGCTGGATTATGTTATGCTTTTCAATTACTCCCCCTGCACGGATTGAATCACCCTCCGAGCGCCTGAAAAACTTTTCAAGGCTTGAAATATTTGTGTCCTCGGCCGCAACTTTTACCATCTCTTTAACAGGTGGTGTTGAGCAGGAAACAGCAGATATTAATAGCAGGATAAGAATTCTGAACTTCATGAAAATCCTCCGGTAACTTATCTTTATTATCGAAGGATTAAAGGGATATCTTT
Source organism: Spirochaetota bacterium (assembly GCA_036821145.1). Classification (GTDB taxonomy): domain Bacteria; phylum Spirochaetota; class UBA4802; order UBA4802; family UBA5550; genus UBA5550. The sequence goes on along the minus strand of DAISJZ010000014.1, from coordinate 23,439 downwards.
AGTTCATCTTCTGGAGAGGTGTGTATTTTTCCATGAAGACCCTGTTTGTAATTCCGAAACTTATGGTGAGTTTGATATTATCCCCGCTCCCTTCAATTTTAACAATTCTTCCGGGACCATATTTCGGATGCAGAACGCGCTCTCTCAGTGAAAACTGTGAGCCCGTTGCAGATAACTCCTGCTGTTCAGCACGTTCCACCTGCGGTAAAACCTGAGGCTTCTCCTCTACCGGGAGCTGATACTTTTTTACCGGCGCTGCGGAGGATGCGGATTCTCTTCGCTGAGATGAGTACCCGTTATACGAATACCCTCCGCCTGAATAATCACGCCCTCCGGAATACTCGCTGGTATATGATTTTACATCAAGAAGTTCCCGAGGTATCTCATTTAAAAAACGGGATGGCCTTTTATACTCAGGGCCCATGTAGCTCCTGCGGAGGTCGGTGCTGGTGAGGTAAATCCTGTCCATTGCCCGGGTTATCCCTACATAGCAGAGACGCCTCTCCTCCTCAATCCCCTCATCAGTATCGACTGAAAGTTTATGAGGGAAAGTATCCTCCTCCATGCCCGTAAGGAACACTACCGGAAACTCAAGGCCCTTGGCATTGTGCACAGTCATAAGCGTAATGCTGTTTGTTTTTGCTTCAGGATCATCAGAGGGGTTCTCCTCAGATGTATAAAGTGAAATATCCTGTATAAAATTTGCAGGAGCCGCATCAGGGAATGTCTGTTCATAGTCATAGATGGAATTCAGAAGCTCATCAAGGTTGTCGAGGCGTGAATTACTCTCAAGGGTATTCTCTTCGCGGAGGCTCTCCCTGTAGCCTGTCAGGTCAATCACACTTTTCATGAACTGTGAAAGTGTAAGCTCACCGGGAACTGTCTCCATAGTCTTCATAAGCTTCAGTATAATTTTTCTGAAGTCATCAAGTCCCTTTGGCACACGGCCTGTCATAAGCTCATCCCTTATGACAACCCATTCAGGGAGGTTCTCTTTTTCTGCAATCTCCGCTATGCGATCCTGCGAGGCTTTGCCGATTCCACGGGCCGGAGTGTTAATAATCCTGCGGAGGGCAACTGTATCACCGGGGTTAACAAGAAATTTCAGGTACGCCAGAATATCCTTGATCTCCTTCCTTTCATAAAATTTCAGGCCGCCGATTATTCTGTAGGGGAGATTCTCTCTCCGTAGAAAATCTTCAAAGATCCTGGACTGCGCGTTTGTCCTGTAAAAAATTGCGAAATCACTGTTATTAAGTTTTTCACGGGATTTAATTGAGAGTATGGTGTTTACTACAAATTCACCTTCTCCATATTCGTTGTTAGCCATACACCATGCAGCTTTCTCTCCATCACCACGGAACGCGATAATATTTTTATCCTTCCTGTTCCCGTTATTCTGAATTACAGAGTATGCTGCATCCAGTATCTGTTTTGATGACCTGTAATTTTCACCAAGGGTGATAATCTTTGTCTTTTCGTAATCTTTCTCAAAGGTTAGAATGTTGCGTATGTCCGCACCCCGCCATGAATATATAGACTGGTCATCATCTCCCACAACGCAGATATTTTTTGTTGCTGACGCAAGATATTTTGCAATAATATACTGCGAATGATTCGTGTCCTGGTACTCATCGATCATAAAATACTGCCACATCCGCTGAAGCTCGGTAAGCGCGCGTTTTGAATTTCGGAGCAGCTCCACTGTTTTTATCAGCAGGTCATTGAAGTCCAGTGCATTGTTCTCAGCGAGTTTCTCCTGGTACTTTTTAAAAATTTCTTCAAAATTAAATGAAAAATAATCGGGGAGGAGGAGACTCACATCCACTCCTTCGATAAATCTCTCGCTGTCCTTAACCTCGGATATTCTTGATGCAATCATTGAAGGCTTCACCTTTTTCGGATCGAGGTTCATGGATGCGAGAATTCTCTTAATAACATCCTCCTGGTCACCTGTATCATAAATCGTGAAATTGGATGGGATTTTTATATCCTCACCGAACCTTCTGAGTATATATACTGCAGCGGAGTGAAATGTTTTAATGAACACACTGTTCCCCTGGGGGCCCACTATATTCATCACGCGCTTCTTCATCTCCTCGCATGCCTTATTTGTAAATGTCACTGCAAATATATTCCAGGGCTTTACACCTGTACTGATAAGATGCGCAATTCTATGAGTAATAACCCTGGTTTTACCGGAACCTGCGCCGGCAAGAATAAGGAGCGGCCCCTCTGTATGGAGAACTGCGGCTTTCTGGTTTTCATTTAAGTTTTTAAGAAGATCGGTCATTATTATTCCATATTTTATATAATGCGTCTGTTCATACATAACAGCGGAAGATATGTAAATGTGCTGGTCGGAAGAATAAAATCCTCTGAAAAATGGGCAAGTTATTATTTGCAGTATTAATAAAAAAATACTCCCCGGGAGGGAGTATTAATGGAGTATATGATTCTTAAAATAAGGTTTGCTAATTTAAAGAAATAAAACCCGCTTCTTTTACCAGTTTCTGGCCCTCCGGGCTCAGGAGGTAGTCGATGAATTTCCGGCTTTCACCTGAAATCTTTTTCTCATCAACATACATATACAGCTTTCTTGAAACCGGAAATTTTCCTGATTTCCCGTTTTCAAGAGTAGGTTCTATTCCTGATACTGTGACCGGTTTCACTGTATTATCAATATAACCGTAACCGATATAACCTACAGCTTTCGGATTTCCCGCTATCGCTGAAACTATTGCACCATTGGAAGCCTGAAGCAGCGCATCCTTTGCAACGTCAGTCTTTTTCATTACCTTCTCATGCCAGATTTCGTATGTACCTGAACTGGTGTCCCTTGATATTACAACAATATTCTCATCCTTCCCGCCAACCTGTTTCCAGTTTTTGATGGAGCCGTCATAGATCCCTTTAAGCTGATCCATTGAAAGATTTTTCACCGGATTTGCAGGATTGATAACCGGGACAATCATGTCAATTGCAACGGTAATCTCCTTAACAGAAATTCCTTTCTCTTTTGCAGTATTGAGTTCCTTCTCTTTCATCTCCCTGGATGAATTTGCAATATCACATGTACCGTCTATTAAGGCTTTAATACCGTTACCTGAACCGCTCCCTTCAATTGTGATGGAGACCTTATTCTGTTTTCTGTATTCTTCCGCAGCCTTCTGTGTTATAGGGAGAACTGTTGTTGATCCCTTTATAACAACTTTATTACCTGCATCTTTTGAACATGCAGCGAGAACAACACCTGAAAGAAGAATTGCAGTTACAGCAGAAACTGCTTTTTTAATAGTGATATTCATTTAATGAATTACCTCCAATTTGATTTACAGGAGGAATTTCATTAAAATCTGTTAATTTTTTATAAAGATTTTTTAAATAATAAGTAAATTGCTCTGCTACTACAGCATTATTACTGCTCCTTTTAATTTTTAAAGCAGCAAAAAAATTATCCACCCGGAAATTAATTCGAATCAAAACAATAATCTTAACATAATCTTTATATTTTTTTTATCATTATTTAACCTGGCGCCGGTTTATTCACATCAGAATAATTAAGGATTCTGGTAATGGAAGATAAAATTACAGCAAACAAAGTATCATTTTACTACGGGAACAATCAGGCAATCAGGGAGATATCTCTTTCAGTTAAAGAGAACTCGGTTCTTGCGTTAATCGGGCCTTCAGGGTGCGGAAAATCAACTTTCCTGCGCTGCATAAACAGGATGAATGATATTATCCCGGGAACAAGTTTAACCGGGGATATTAAAATAGATAATGATTCAATTTATGCGCACAGGTACGATGTTACAACTCTGCGCAGAAGGGTGGGTATGGTTTTTCAGAAATCAAATCCCTTCCCTAAATCAATTTTTGACAATATAGCTTACGGGCTTAAGATAAACGGCGTTAAAGATAAATATGAAATTGAATCAATCGTTGAAAAATCTCTGAAGAGCACAGCTCTCTGGGATGAGGTTAAGGACAGGCTTCACCGCTCTGCTATGGGTCTCTCAGGCGGGCAGCAGCAGAGGCTCTGCATAGCACGAACCATCGCTGTTCAGCCTGAAGTCATACTTATGGATGAACCCGCCTCAGCACTTGACCCTATCTCTACCCAGAAAATTGAAGAGCTAATCCAGGCCCTTAAAAAGAATTACACGATAATTATTGTTACACATAATATGCAGCAGGCGGCACGGGTAAGTGACTATACAGCTTTCTTCTACATGGGAGAGTTAATAGAAGTCAATAAGACAGATAAAATATTCACCAAACCGGACAGGGAGATGACTGAGAACTACATTACCGGAAAATTCGGTTGATATTATTCAAAATAATAAATTTATTTAATAATGGAGATAATTATGCAGACTCATCTTGAAATGGATATAGAACAGATTAAAATAAAGATGTTTGAAATGGCAGACCTTGCAACTGAGGCCATTAAACTCTCTGTGGAATCACTTAAAAACGCGGATCTTATACTTGCCAAGGAGATTATAAAAAATGATACACGTATGGATCTGCTGGAAATTGAGATCGATGATGACTGCATCAGGCTTATAGTTACACGTCAGCCTGCTGCTTCAGATCTCCGCTTTGCCCTTGCAATGCTGAAGATAAACACGGATATTGAACGTATAGGGGATATTGCGTCAAATATTGCAAAAGAGACGCTGAAGATTAATAACACTCCGCTTATCAAGCCGCTCATCGATATTCCGCGAATGGCTGATATTGCCATAAGAATGATCCAGCAGGCCTTTGCGTCAATAAGTGAAAAGGATGTTGAAAAAGCTAAAGCTGTTATTACAATGGATGACGAGATTGATGAGCTTAACCTGCAGATATACAGGGAGCTCTTCACCTATATGTGTGAAACTAACAGGAATATTTCACAGAGCCTGTCTCTGATAATGGTTGCAAAAGCACTTGAGAGAGCCGGGGATCATGCAAAAAATATCGCGGAACGGGCGATTTATTATATTCAGGGAGAAGATATAAGACACAGGGCTCCTGACACAATATCATAGGATATATATGAAAAAGAGAATTTTTATAATTGATGATGAAAAGGATATCAGAGACATTCTGAAAGTTAACCTGCTGCAGGAGGGGTACGAAGTACACCCCTTTTCATCAGCAGCCGAAGCGACAAAAGGTTTTGAATCAGTGAAGCCTGACCTGATAATTCTTGATATAATGATGGAGGGTAAGGATGGTTACGAATTCTGCAGAGAGATTCGCGGTAATGATAAATTAAAAAACATACCTGTAATTTTTCTCTCAGCAAGATCTGAAGAATTCGACAAAGTTCTTGGCCTTGAACTTGGAGGGGATGATTTTGTAACCAAGCCTTTCAGTATCAAAGAACTGAAATCAAGGGTTAAGGCTGTTATCCGGAGAACCTCAGATGTACCGAAGGAAACAGGAAATATAATTCTCAAATATAAAGGTGTCGAGCTTAACACAGAGCAGTATTCACTCTCAGTTGATGGTGAGGATATAAAACTGACTAAAACTGAATTCAATATACTTGTTCTCTTCATGGAAAATCCGGGAAAGATATTCTCCCGTGACAACATAATAGACAGCGTACGCGGCCACGATGTCTTTGTCGTGGACAGGACAATTGATGTCCACATAATGAACCTCAGAAAAAAATTAGGTGAATACAAAAACATCATAACCACATTCTCAGGCGTGGGATACGGCTTTAAGGAATAGATATGCTTAAAAAACTGAGTTATAAACTTATTACATCATACATAATTCTTATCTTTATTCTTGTTATTTCAGTTTTTCTCATGGTGGAAAGTCTGCTGAAAAAGACTCATATTGAAATGATTAAAAATGAAATGTCTCACGAAGTTGAAATAATCAATACATCATTGATCAAGAGCAGTATATCCCCTCTTAAAATTAGAGAGGAGGAAAAGATTCTTTATGACTATGCTCAATCCATGCAGATCAGGATTACCATTATCGATAAAGATGGAAAAGTCATTGCTGATACCGATGCAGACAATCCCGCGGAACTGGATAATCATTATTACAGAACAGAGGTTTACCAGGCAACACAGACTGGCCAGGGATCAAGCATACGCCACAGCAATACTCTCAAAACAGATATGCTCTATTTCGCAAAAAATTTTGAAGGATACGTCATACGCCTTGCAAAACCTCTATATGCTGTTGATGAAAGCATCAGGGAGCTTAAAACTCTGACAGCCAGAATTTCAGTGATTGTGCTTCTTGCATCAATTATAGTTATTATATTCATCTCTATCAAAGTAACCAGACCTTTTAATGAAACAATAAATTTCGCAAACAATTTTGCAGAGGGGAATTACCGGAAAAGGATTCTGAACTACAGCAATGATGAAATCGGAACCCTGCAGAGATCTCTCAACAAAATGGCGGATACAATTGTTGAAACTATAGATCAGCATATCTTTGAAAAGAACAAGCTCGAAGCTACTCTTGAAAGCATAGGGGACGGAATCGCTATGATCGATTCCGCAAAACGGATACTTATTTCAAATAAGGCTTTTTCGGAACTCCTTAATATAACCATGGAGACAAAGGAAAAACCATATTTTGAAGTTATCAGAAACCGCCTGATAAATTCAAAAATTGAGAAGGGGTTGTCATCCGGTGAGAAAGATTTTTTTGAAGTTGAATCTATAAACGACCGTTTCTTCGAGGCAGTTATTAATCCTATTAAAGCTGATGATAAAATTATTCAGGGTATTCTTCTTGTAATTCATGATGCATCTGAAAGAAAAAAGATTGAACGGATTAAAAGCGACCTGGTGAGCAATGTCTCGCATGAACTTAAAACCCCGATAGCAATTGTTAAAGGTTATCTTGAAACAATCAGGGAGAATCCCGACAACAGGGAGATGATGAACGATTTCATAGAACGGGCAATTGAAAATGTCGACAGGCAGAATGCCCTGATACAGGATATAATAAAACTCAGCATGATTGAATCATCAAAGGAATTTGAAAAAGAGGAGATTAATGTTAAACAGATAATTCTCAGCTGTCTCGATATTGTTACTCCTAAAATTAATAAAAAAGAAATAAAATTAAAGACAAATCTACCTTCAGAAATTAATTATAAAATCACTGCAAACCAGTTTCTTGTGGAAGAGGTTTTTTTCAACATTATAGATAATGCTATAAACTATAATAACCAGAACGGCAGGCTTGATATTACTGCTGATATAAAGAATGAAGGGTTAATAATAAAAATCTCCGACTCAGGTATCGGTATTCCCTCAGAGTACATAGAAAGAATTTTTGAACGTTTTTACAGGGTTGACAGGAGCAGATCAAGGGCAACAGGCGGAACAGGCCTGGGTCTCTCAATTGTAAAACACGCGGCAATGGTGCTGGGATGGAGAGTATCAGTCGCCTCGGATAAAAACGGAACTTCTTTTACTGTTGAGATATAATTTTGTTGCGGGAAACCCTCCCTCAATAGAATCTGTCGATATGAAAATAATTGAAGTAGATAAAAAAGCCAAAGGCCTCATCTTTGACATGGACGGAACACTTGCCGATTCCATGCCAGTACACTTTCTCGCATGGAAGCTCACAGCACTGGAGCATGGATTTGTGTACACAGAGGAACTCTTCTACGGACTTGCGGGGATGCCCACGCATAAGATTGTCCCTGTTGTGAACGAACGTTTAGGACTATCCCTTGATCCTGTCATATTCTCCCGAAGAAAAGAGGAGCTTTTTCTCGAAAACCTGAAAGATGTAAAAGCCATTGAACCTGTTGCTGATATTGTACGCAAATATCACGGGAAGCTCCCCATGTCAATCGGCACAGGGGGGAAAAAGCATATCGCAGAACTGACCCTGAAGATGATAGGATTTGACGGCTGGTTTGACGCCATAGTATCAGCTGATGATGTAGCAAACCATAAGCCCTTCCCTGACACTTTCCTTAAATGCGCAGAGCTGATGGAAGTTGAACCCCGTTACTGCCAGGTTTTTGAAGATGGTGAGATGGGCCTCCTTGCCGCAGAGAAAGCCGGTATGATTGCAACAGACGTGAGGCTGTACCTGTAAATATATTCCTGTCATATTATAAAATGAAGGCGGGATATAAAACCGCCTTCACATTATAAACAGACCGGGTACAGTTTGCCTGCTTATTGTATTAAACCTACCTGGTAATTGTAATTTCTTCAGCTTTCGCAAGTTCAGATTTTATATATTTCTGTTCCTGTTTTCTATCGGGTCCCAGAAATTCAAGAAGCACAATTTTTTTATCCTTCCATCCGATCTTTATAATCTGAACAGATTCAGAAGGAATTTCATTTGAGGATTCCTGAAGTTTTCCTTCCTCCCAGTAATAAAGGACACCCCCTTTTGTTTCAGAAGCGATTATTCTGGAATTGATCAAAGTGCAGCATATTGAAAGATCCTGTTGCATTTCCGGCGAAGCGTATTTTTTAATTACGCTCCTGTAGTTCTCGATAGAACCATGCGCCTGCATACATTCTTTCATTTCCGGGATTACAGCTGTACCACAGCCGGAGATGATAAGAGTGGAAAAAAGGCACATAAGCAAAAGTTTTGCATATTTCATTTTGTCCTCCTCTTTTCTTTTCCCTGCCATATCGATTAATAACAGGTTATTTCCGGCTAATACCTTTTATGATATTCTGTCAATATATTAAATAAAAAATTTTATAGTCTTTTAAAATAAATTTGATAAAAAAATTTTTTATTTATATGCCGGCACAATTAAAATATAAAAAAACCTCTAACAATAAGAATTTATTAATGTTTGACTTTAAGTTATATTATCTTCTGTAATAATTTCTGAAGATTGTTTTATAGCGGTTTACGAAATGATTAGTGCATACCTGCTGGAGTGAAACGTAAGGCCGGTATCTTATCAAAAACATCCTATGAGATTCCTGCCTTCGCAGGAATGACGAAGATGGTTTTAATTTAATCGTAAACCGCTATAGTATAAAGTAATGAATTATATACCACCGCCGCCTTCGGCGGTGGTGGTAATAGAGAATTTCTTTCCTGAAAGAAATTAAGGAATAGATAGAGTATTATCAGATTACCCGATAACTATTTATGGAAAAGTGAATAGAAAATGAAACTTATTGATTCCATAAGCCGTCTGATGGACAGACTTGAGGAGCTGTTTGAATCTTCAAAAAACATTTCTGTCATCGGAACGCTTCTTGCCCTGAGTTTTCTCCTGGGAGTTTTTGCAGTTGAGATGAACATCCGGGGACTGGTTCCTGATTTCCTCTCCCGTCTTATTCCTTTAAAGCATCTTGTAATTATATCTCAGGTATTCACCCTTGTTTTATGCTTTGAGGTTATCAGCCTTATCTTCAGCTTTGTTCATTCAGTAACAATATCAATGGGGAAGCAGATTGAAGTTCTCTCCCTCGTTCTCCTGAGAGAGGTTTTCAAAGAGTTTTCATATTTTTCAGAGCCCATTGAATGGGTGCAGGCAAAACCGTTTCTTTTCCCCATGATCTCCAGTGCTATAGGCGCACTGGTTCTTTTCATGATTCTCGGATTTTATTACAAAATTTATCAGGCACGCCCTATTACTAATGACATAGAAGAAACCAGGAACTTTATAAAAATCAAAAAGAACATTGCCTTTGTACTCCTTGTATCTTTTATACTGATAATTATTTATGAGGCAATTCTATATCTGCAGACAGGACAGTCACATAAAGCCTTTGATACTTTTTTCACGCTTCTGATCTTCAGTGATATACTGATTATCCTTGTTTCAATGCGTTACAGTACAAGCTACCTGATTACTTTCAGAAACTCAGGGTTCGCTGTGGCAACTGTTTTCATAAGGCTTGCACTGATGTCCCCGCCGCCATACAGTGCCCTGCTCGGGATCGGAAGTGCTCTTTTTGTCATGGGGATTAGCCTTAACTATAAATATTACAAGCCATCTGAGAGTTGTGTCAGGCCCTGTCTTGATCCGGATGAGATTATTGATTCCTCTTCTCAGCGTAGCGGAGAAGAGCGAGCCCCACAATCAAAAAAATAACGGAGGAAATACCAAGCGCAATTTCAGCATGCCTTACATCGGCGAAAGATCTTGCAGCTCTTGCCTCTGAAGGTGATTCAGGATTATAAAACACTTTAATATCCGGAACTTTATATAATAAATTTGTAAAACCTGATTCACGGGCCTTGATGAAAACCCAGACTTCGTAATCCATACTCACTTCACTGCGGAACCTCTGTGTCTTACCATCCATGTCAATGAATTCTATTACAGGATAAAAAACTTTTTTTTCAACACCATCGGTCCCTGTCTCATCCGCTTCAACATAGTCTGTGATCCTGCCTGTTGTTTCAACAGATGATATCATAAAAATCGATGTATTTACAGTAAAATAAATCATCCCTGCAAGCATGCATAAACCAATTAAAGTAAATAACCTTCCGGTAAACTTCATGCTTAAGGGAAATGTGTATATCACAACTATTCTCCTATGGAAATATTATACTAAACCGGACTGTCAGTCACAGGCACACCGGAAAGGAGATATTTAACAATCCAGATAAATACACCTGTAAGAAGAAGATTAAGTGCAAGGCTCAACACTGCCACAGTGACAACAGGCCCGCCTATACCGTACCCGAGACTTATGATTATGATTCCGGCGCCAACCTCACCCCTGGGCCACATACCTATTGCTATAGCCAAACGCTCTCTCCAGTGCGCCTCTTTCCGGTAAACGAAAGCAGGGAACATCTTCCCTAAATTGGAGATAACTGTAACGGCAAACACGTGAAAAGCAATGGTTCCGGCATTCATTGCAGGCTGTGAACCTGTAATAGTTATAGCTGAGGATGCGGAACTTCCCGGGCTTTCACCGAAAATAAGGGGCATATTAAGGCCAACCAGAATCATAAAAACCGCTGAGACAATTGTTGATACTCTATGCTCTATATCAGTTTCATGATCATGCGGTTCTTTGTTTTCAGGGTATTTAAGCATCACTCCGAGAACAAAGGCCGGGAGGAGCACCTCAATATGAATAGGCACATCCGGATCAATTGATTTAGTCAGATAATACACAACCTCCGTAACAAGAACAATGCCTGCCGAATAAAACAGAAACCAGTTCCATTTTACTGGGAGAGACAGGAGATGCATATACCTCCATGCAAGCCATAAAAAAACCAGCATTACCACAACAGCAAAACCGAGCTGCCAGGCAAGGCCGACAATCATCATTTTAAGGGGAATCATAAGGAGCACTGTGTCAAGATCATCAAAAATCGCAAGTACCCGTGTTTTACGATACATCCATGTAGAAGCAAGTCCTGCTGCAGCAAGCATTGAGAAGAGCACCCCTGCTGATGTTGGTGCTGCAAACCGTGAAGCAAGCATAACCTCTTTCCAGGCATCCCAGTTTATCCATTGTTCAGCGGGAAGCATAATATAAATAAAATACAGTGCCACAAAAATCCACGGAAAAGCCGCGGCAGTCATTGCAACAAGATAATCCCATCCGTAAGATCTTAACTTATCTTTCTCAATCTCGAATTCATATCCCACATGAATCATTATAAAAGAAAGTGCGATGAGTGTGAGTATACTGATAATTTCTGAAACAGAAGTATATGATGATCCAATAAGTCCCGGGAGTATCTGCGATCCCGTAAGGCCTGCTATTAATAAAAGGGAAAAAATAATAACTTTTTTCATAGAATAAACACTCTCCGGACTATAAGATTTTTTGATTTTACGATCTATATGAGTTTATCCGCTGATAATAATATAAATACGTCACATATCATTGTCATTAAAAATATAAAAGCCCTCTGATGACTGAGAGGGCTTAATATCTGAAACTAATAAATATATACTATTTCTTATATTTTATCCTGTAATACTCCACTTCATTATCAAGAAAATTTGTGAATGCCATATACTTCCCGTCCGGAGAAATATCGAGCCCTGTAGGCTGATTCCTTCCCCATATCCATTCCTTGATTGTAAGAGTGTCTGTATCAATTATATAAACTTTACCGAATTTATAGCCTTTCTTTAAGTAGGTTTCCGGATTATTCGGGCCCCTTGATGAAACAAAAAGGTATTTTCCATCAGGTGTGAGTTTTGCAGTATTCAGTTTCTGGTCAACAGGGATCTCTTTTATTACTTTATCATCAACAGGATTGATCACATAAATACTCCCCCTGTACATGTCAGTAACATAAATGATGTTTTTATCTCTATCAAGGAGTATATGCCTCTTCGCTCCCTTGGGGAACTTCATTGTCTTAACAATCTTCTTTGACGCAATATCGATCTTCTGAATCTGGCCTGAACTGAAAATACAGACGTAAAGAAATTTATCATCAGCAGTAGTTACCATTCCACGCGGTATTCCTGCAACCTTGATTTTTCCTATGACCTTATACTGGTTCACATCAATTACTGAAACATCGTGGGACTCCCAGTTTGAAGCAAAGGCGAATTTATGGTCATTTGTCATGGCGATTATCTTTGTCCATATACCCTTTGTAGGTATCGTCAGCTTGTATGTATAATCCTTCATATCAATTACATGGATGGCATTTGCAGCCATCTGCGATACCCACATTTCATTTCTGTCCGTGAAAAAAACAATCTCAACGAAGTTGCGAAGCTTTGCATACTGATGCGGTATTTCAATGGTCTTCACTTTCTGGAAAGTCGATGTTGAAAAAAGATCCACGCCGGTTCCTTCAAGGAGAGCACTTGCGAAATACTTTCCGTCAGGAGTGAATTCAACGCTCTTTGGATGAGGGCCTGTTTTAAAAACAGCCACCTGCTCTATCATTGATTCCTTTTTTTCAAGTTTTATCTCAAGTTCAGAGGTTCTATTAGTTATATTGATCTTCTCTTTTTTATCAATATAACCGGCAGACTTAAAAGTAAATTCATGCTCCCCGGTCTGAACAGTAATTCTTTTAAGATATTTTCTGACACTGGAGGGCTTAACCTGATTACCATCAACAAACAGTGTATAATCTTCGGGGAATATTTTTAAATTAACACTTTTTTGAGCGGCATATAACGGCGATATTGCTGTAAGAAGAGCAAGAACCGCAACCGCTATTCTGAATTTAATTTTCATAATTCATGTCCTGATAATTAATATTAAAAAATTATTTTCCGGTCCGCTGGCAGGAAATCAATGATTTTTCTTTTTTCCGGTATTCATTTTTTTTTCAGGCCGGGTGAGGTGCTCAGACATCCCTATATCCTCTAAAACTTTAAAATATCTCTCCATAATATCTCTGTGAGTAATGATCCCTTCAAAAACACTATGGTGTTCCCCTGAAACTACAGGTATTATCTCAAGCTCATATTCTTTCAGCTTCATTATAGCAATGGCAACAGGATCTGTTATCCTTACTGCCGGGACCTTTACAGCAATATCTCCGGCGATAAGAAGATCAGCAAGATCGTTATCAAGAATTGCGTGACGCACATCCTTTAGCGTAATAATTCCCATCAGATGATTCATGTCATCAACAACAAAAATATCTCCATACTTGGAATTTATAATAATCTTTACAAGTTTTCTGAATGGAGTCCTGTAGTCAGCAACATCCATATCTTTCTTCAGAATGGAGCCGACATTTATCTTACCCAGAATATCGAGATCACCCTTTTTTGTTACATCAATATTCTCATCCATCAGGGCAAGAGTATATTCACTCCCCCTCCTGTAATAGATAATAACAAGATATGAAATAATGGAAACAAGCATCAGAGGCAGTATAAACTGATAATCTCCCGTAACCTCAAAGACAAGCAGTATTGAAGTCAGAGGTATGGAGTTAATACCTGCAAGCACGCCACCCATTCCCACCAGGGCAAAAGCAACGGGATCCAGAACCACCGGGAAGTATCTGTTTGCTGCAAAAGCAAAAAGATAACCTAAAAAAGCGCCAATACTTAGTGATGGCGCGAAGGTCCCCCCGAAAGCCCCGGCCTGAATAAACATAGCGAGAAATATTATTTTAAGAATAAAAAGTATAGCAACATTATGAAGAAGTATTCCATTATGCAGAACCTTGTTTATTGTGGTATAACCGATACCGAATAATTCATAATTCCATATAAGAAAAAAACCAAACAGCAGGGTTGCAGGAAGAAGTCTTAAAAACGGATTATGCAGTTTCAGTTTCTCATTAAACATTATTTTAAATTTTTCTGAAAATTTGAAATAGAGAAATGCACTCAGTCCGCAAAAGACCCCCAGAGCAAGGTAATACGGGTAAGCTTCAAGCTCCCCCATATGGTAAGCCGGAATATCAAAGATTTTTTTATTCCCAAGAACTGCCCGTGAAAGGATATCGGCCACAACAGATGCTATGATAAGCGCACTGAGTGCTCTGTTCTTTAAATCATTTAAAAGAATCACCTCTATACCAAAAAAGACTCCTGCAATAGGGGCATTAAAAACAGCTGATATAGCTGCGCCCCCGCCGGCCGAAGTATACATGATCATATCATTGCTGCTTAGCCTGAATAACTGTGACATAAAAGAACCGATACCGCCTCCGATTTTTGCAGCCGGTCCCTCCGGCCCGAGCGGGGCTCCTGTTCCAATTGAAATAATCGGAGCGGCAAGATGGAACAGTGTCTCACGGATAGGAATAAACCCTTTCCTTATAATTACAGCCTTGATAACACTTAATACACCTTTCTCTTTTGCTATATCAGGTGAAACTTTAGTCATAAGAGAACAGACAAGACCGCCGGCTACCGGAATTAAAATAATAAAAAACGGATTGATGTCATAAGCTTTGCTGATACTATGCGGTTCAAAAAACTCCCTCATTTGATCAAGCAGGTAATGAAAGAGAATCCCCCCGCTTCCTGCAAAAATTCCCAGCACAACGGAGATTAGAACATGATATATATACCTGAAAATATCAGAATCGAGATAACTGCTGATAAGCAGTGAATTTATCTCTTTCTGATCCTTATTCTGCTCTGAATCTGGTGTGAATTTTTTAATCACTGACAGCTCCCGCCTATATTTTCTATATGTTCACAACATTGCCTGCAGTATTTTGCGCCGGACCTGTTTCTTGTGCCGCATGATTCGCATAAAGTAAAAAAATCGGACACAAGATAACTTCCGCATTTTTTACAGTACCTTGCCCAGAAACCGTTTTCTGTTCCGCATACAGGGCATACTCCCGCTTTTCTGAAAGGGCTCTCCTTGAGAAAAAATCTCAGTTTCTTTGAAGCATAGATAATTACAATAAATGAAAACATCAGCGCAAACAGCAGAGCAAAAGGGGAATCGGGATTCATGAACTGGTAGAGATTATACAATGTATGAAGAAGAGCTGCAGGTATTACGTAAGGTATAACGGTTTTTACATAGCTCCCCCCTTTATAAAACCTGGCCCTTGCTATACCTGTTCCCCAGATAGAGGCAAGGCCCACATGAAGAGGTACCGCTGTAAAAGATCTGACAATAAGAACACCAAGACCGCCGTTCAGTGTATATTCTATATTTTCAAAAGCTGCAAAACCGAGAGCCACAGTCATTGAATAAATAATACCGTCAACCGGTTCATTGAACTCTTTCAGTTTTCTGAGAATAAGAATAGCAGCCATTGCCTTGAAGAATTCCTCATTAAATCCGACAAAAAGAGAGAAAAGCAGAAGTGAACTGAAATCAGCTGCTGATTCGCCGGTAAGCATATCCATTCTAAGACCAAGACCCAGGGCCGCAAAACTGTTCAGCAGCGCTGCCGGTAATCCGCTCATGATCCCGCCTGCTATTCCTACGAAAATGAGCCACCTCACAGGTTCAGGTTCAAATCTGTCATTACGGTAAATAAGGTAGAGCCAGATAGCAGCGCTGAATCCGACTGAAATATAAACGGAAGTCATGAAAACCTGCCTTTATTCAACAATTGGCGGAACCGCCCTTTTAAAATAGTTTCATAGCCGCTATTCATCAAGAACTTTCTATTAATCAATCGGCATATTATATATTATTGAGAAAAAAAAGTTGTTAAACTGAATTATATTAAAAAAATGACTCCATGGAGGATGTTATGCCAGTAAAACCGGATGCACTTATAGTTGAAGGGGGAGGGATGCGCGGAGTTTTCGCAGCAGGTATACTTGATGCCTTTCACGAGCAGAAATTTGATCCTTTCAACTTATATATAGGTGTTTCAGCAGGGGCATGTAACCTCGCTTCACATCTGGCAGGGCAGTATAAAAGAAACTACAGGTGCTATACTGATTACATGCTGCGCCCTGAGTTTATCAGTGCAGGGAAGTACCTACGCGGCGGTCATTTTATGGATCTTGACTGGTTCTGGGACTATGTTGATAAATATGATACCCTGGACAGGGAGAGCGCCACATCCCTTGGTAATAAAAAATTCCTTGTGGTTACAACAGATGTTGAAACAGGTGAAGCTCTTTACACAGAGGCTGAAAGCGGGATACTGGATGATCTCCTGAAGGGTTCAAGTTCTGTTCCTGTAATGTATAGAAACTTCGTAAAAATTTATGGACACAGCGTAACAGACGGAGGTGTTGCGGATTCCATCCCTGTTCAGGAGGCATACAGACGCGGTGCACGTAAAATCATGGTTATACGCTCCCGTCCTTCTGATTATGTAAAGAGCAGTTTTTTTGAGTCAAAAATCCTCCCCATGATCTTTTCATCATACCCGGCACTGAAAAAAGCCCTGCAGATGAGAGAGAAACGCTACATGGAATCTGTTGAATTTCTGAAGAATCCTCCGGCTGATGCTGAAATTATTGAGATAGCGCCTGTGGAGATCCGCACGGGGAGAACCACCAGAAACAGGGCGATCATTGAAAATGATTATTTTCAGGGTCACGTGAGAGGTTATTCAGTTGTATCCGCTTTTAAAAAAAGTGATTGTTGAAAATTTTTAATTAAAATAATATCGAACAGTTTTCATGTTTACAACTGCATAATAAAACTGTCATCGAAGAAGCGATTGCGACTGAGAAATCTTTTCTTCTGAACTAATCCTCAAAAGCCAAAAGGAGATAATCCGTGTTAAAAAAAACTCTAACCATCGCCGCATTACTTTTTATACCATTAACAATGCTCCACGCTCAATCACCCATCAGCAAATCAGTAGTAAAAATATACACTGTATCTGACAGCTACAGCTACGACAACCCCTGGCAGACTACAGGCCAATCCAAGGGAACAGGTTCCGGCTGTATAATAGAAGGAAAAAGAATTCTTACTAATGCCCATGTTATCAGCAACAGCACATTCATTCAGGTGAAGAAAGCCGGAGAGGCAAAACGCTATACTGCAAA
>DAISJZ010000014.1:1374-5959 GCA_036821145.1 Spirochaetota bacterium | reverse complement strand
GGTGTGGCATTTCAGTCAGCCATGAGAGGGGAAAATATAGGATACATGGTCCCTGCACCGATTATTCAGCATTTCCTTACGGATATCACTGACGGCAAATACGACGGATTCCCTGAACTTGGTATTCTCTTTCAGAAAATGGAAAACCCGGATATCCGCGAAAAATATAAAATGACATCACATCAGAGCGGAGTTCTCATTGCAGATATGCTGATCGATTCCCCTGCACGTAACATCCTTCAGATTGATGACGTTTTAATGTCCATTGATAATGTCAGAATAGAAAATGACGGTTCAATTGAATTCAGGCCCGGAGAACGCACTTCACTTAATTACCTCGTTCAGAGAAAGTATATCAACGAACGGATCAATCTGAGTATACTGAGAAATGGTAAAATAAAAAATTTAAAAATAAAACTCACTGTGACGATGAACTCAACACGACTTGTACCTTTTGAGCAATACGACACAGCGCCGACTTATTATATCACTGGGGGACTTGTTTTCTCTCCCCTGACAAAAAACTATCTTCTCGAGTGGGGGAGTCAATGGTTCTTCAGCGCTCCGTCAAAACTCCTTTATTTCTACCAGAACGGCATAAGAACAGCCGATAAAAAAGAAATTGTTCTTCTCACCAAGGTACTGGCTGATGAAATAAATCTCGGTTATCATAATATGGATAACGCTGTTATAGAAAAGGTGAACGGCCGCAAGATTGCTGACATGTCTGACCTGGTAAAGGCTGTTGAGGAGAATAAAGATCAGTTCCACGTTTTTGAGGATGACTCCGGGAATAAAATTGTACTAAAAAGAGAAATAGTTAATCAGTTCAGCGGAAGAATACTCGAAACCTACAGGGTTAAAGCAGACCGCTCAGAGGACCTCAGAACTGAAAACCGATAGAAATAAAAATAAAAGTGGCAGCCACTGTTAATAACATTGTGACAATTATATTACTGCTGAACCATGCAATTATCACGGCAGAAAGTATACCCAGAGCTGAAACCACAGGCTTTCCGTTTACGGCGCTGATGCTCCCCGGGAGTATCAGCGCGCCTAACGCGGCGTAGGGGATGAATGAAAGAAAAAGTTTAAGTTTAACCGGAATTCTCTCCACGTCAATAAGATACATAGGGATAAGCCGCGGAAGATATGTCACAACTCCCATGAGAATAATTATACCGATTAACTCCATGTTACTCCTCACTGAAAAAAACCATACCGGCAATTGAAGCCGCAAGTATTGAAATAATAATGTTCCACCCTGAACTGAAAATCGCAGAATACTCAAGAAATGAATTTGAAATCCCGGCAATTAAAGCAATAATCCCCGCGCGGAACGATTTACGCGCAGCAGGGATTAATATTGCAACAAACATAGCGTAGAGGCATATTGATATACTCTCCTGCAGAACAGGTGGCAGAAAATCGCCTGCAAGATAACCTGCAACAGTTCCTGCAACCCATCCCGAATATGCAGTAAAATTCAGACCAAGAATATAGCTATCAGAAAATGTCCGCTTTTCCATTGATGCAACTGAAAATGTTTCATCAGTAATCCCGAATGCAATGAAAGGTATAAGACCGCTGTTGAAAGAACTCTTTGTGGAGAGTGATGCACTCATAAGAAAATGCCTGAAATTCAGAAGAAAAGTTGTAAGCACAATTTCACCAGCACCTATTCCTGCAATTATCATATTAAGACCTACAAACTGGCTGGCTCCTGCAAAAACAATTACAGAAAAACTTAGTGTCTCCAGGAGAGAGATTTTAACTGATACAGCAAGAAGCCCGAATGTTACTGCAATGGGGAAGTACCCTATGAATACGGGAATCCCGGCAAGTATTCCATCTTTCAATCTGAGACTTTTCAATTTTTCACCGGTTAACTTAAATTTTATAAACGGAAATTTCCGGAATTCATATGATATGTCAACGGTTTATTTACAGCATAAATCTGATTCGATAAACACCTTATCCTTATCTCTGATTGGATTATTACTGACATCTTTTTATATCTGTTCAAGGAAAAGCAGTCTTAACAACACTTATCTGTAAAAAATTTCATATTTCAGCCCAATGTACACAAAAAAGAGGTATTATGGTTGATTTTTACACTATTACTGATATTATGTCTCTTACACAGATAAACAACTCTCTTAAACTAAAGGACTGTAGAGAAATCATGATTTAAATAATCCGCGGCAGGTTCCCTGCCGCGGATCTATTATATCCCCAAAATTATAAAAACAGTAACAATTCCTGAAGATACTTTCAGTTTAAAATAATGAATTATATTATCAACACTTCTTGCCTGAAATAAGTTTAGAAATAAATACTGATCTTAACATGTTAAATTTAATTATTAAGAATCGTTCTTATTACTAAAAAATACTTGCAATTAATTTGTATATTTTTAAAGTAACGCCTGAATAGAATTACTGAAACATAACCATTAAAAAAAATCAGTTTTTCAGGAGAGTATATGACAACAGTTCCGGGTATAGATCTGGAGGCTTTTTTTAAAATTTCATACGGTCTTTACATTGTCAGCGCCGGGAACAGCAGTAAAAAAAGCGGCTACATTTCTAACGCTGTTTTCCAGGTAACAGCAGAACCTGTTCAGTTTGCAGTATGCTGCAGCAAGAATAATTACACGGCTTCACTGATCAGCGAAAACAGGGCTTTTGCAATCTCTGTCCTTAAAAAAGATGCTGATCAGTCCCTTATATCTACTTTCGGATATAAAAGCGGAAAGGATATTGATAAATTCAGCGGAGTAAAAAGCATTACAGGAGTAACAGGAGCACCCATAGTCACCGTGGATTCCCTTGCCTGGTTTGAGTGCAGGGTAGTACAGACAATTGATGTGGGAACCCACTTCCTCTTTACTGCTGAAATTGTCAATACACGCCTTATTGAGGATGGCGAACCTCTGACATATTCACATTACCGGGAGGAACGGAAAGGTAAGGCGCCTAAGAACGCGCCAACCTATATTGATCCCGCGAAAAATCAGAAAAAAATATCAGAGTCCGAAAAGTATAAATGTCTCTTATGCGGACATGTATATGATCCCTCAGAGGGTGATCCTGAAGGGAAAATCCCCGCAGGCACAGAATTTAAAGATCTGCCTGAATCATGGCAGTGCCCCATCTGCGGTGCGGACAAGGGGAGTTTCGATCGAATATAATTTGAAAACTTAATTGCAACGATGACGAATGCAGTAGATGCTCAGTGCGATTATTGAATATAGCTTAAACTACATGGAATAAAATATTAAAATCATATAAAGGAGAATTAAATGGCGTCAATAAAAGGAACAAAAACCGAACAGAATCTTTTAAAAGCATTTGCAGGTGAATCACAGGCAAGAATGCGTTATAACTACTTTGCAAGCGTTGCAAAAAAAGAGGGGCTTGAGCAGATAGCTGCAATGTTCGAGGAAACTGCACTTAATGAAAAGGAACACGCAAAACTTTTCTTCAAATACCTCGAAGGGGGAATGGTGGAGATAACAGCAAGCTACCCTGCCGGCATTATAGGTACAACCCTTGAAAACCTTAAAGCTGCGGCAGACGGCGAGCTTGAGGAGTGGGGCGATCTCTATCCTGATTTTGCGAAAACTGCTGAAGAGGAAGGCTTCAAGGAAGTTGCAATGACTTTCAAAATGATTGCCACTGTTGAAAAAGCTCACGAAGCGAGGTACAGAAAACTGTATGATAACCTCATGGCCGGAAAAATTTTTGAGAAAGACGGAAAGCAGATCTGGAAATGCAGAAACTGCGGATATCTCCATGAAGGGGAGAAGGCGCCGCAGCAGTGCCCGGCATGCAAACATCCCCAGGCATACTTTGAAATCAAGGAGACAAATTACTGATAATTATCTTCTTCAGGAATATATCTGTCGTGCCGGTTTATCAGAGATAATACAGGCATCTTATACAGGAAGTTTTTAACATCTGAAAAAGGCCCCGGTCTTCGCAATAATTGAACCTGCGGAACCGGGGTGACAAAAACTTTATCTTTTTTAAAAAAATCTCTTCACGTTCTTTTCTCCGGAAAATCTATCTTTTTTGTTTTTTTTAATTTTCATGTTATATCAATTTAAAACCCTTCCGATTTTATATTGACAGGAGTCTTCACTGCTTAATACATACTATTATAGATATTATTAAATTGCTTATCCGGGGCTGCTGAAATATAACAGATATCAAAACTTACGGGGAAACACAATGGATAAAAGAAAATTCCAGCGATATGAAAAAGAACTAACCATGGGCTATACCTGCTTAAACAAAACAGCAGAAACCGGCCTGCCGGGAAGAATTCTAAATATAAGCCTTGGCGGTGTATATATGCTTTCTGGATCAATTCTTGAAAAAAATACTCCGATAACCATGACATTTACAATTAATCAAAATGGAGATAATAAAAACCTCACTACAACCGGATCAGTACTGAGATCCGGCAATATCGATGATAACCCTGAAATGATCTCAAAATATAATTTAAAAAGATCTGAAGGGGGCTGTTTTGCAGTGGTTAAATTTGAGGCTCCATTTATTGAACTTTCATTTATGCT
>DAISJZ010000014.1:0-1274 GCA_036821145.1 Spirochaetota bacterium | reverse complement strand
GCAATCCTTATACCCTCAACTGTATCTTCATCAAGTCCCATATGTGCTGCAATGGCGCTGGCAAGAATAGCAACTCTCTGCTGGTGACCTGTTGTGTAAGGGTCCCTCAGTTCGAGCGCGTATGTCAGGGAATTAACTGTCTGGATAAAAAGTCTTTTTGCGAGATCTGAACTCTCATGATACTGCTTTGTTCTCAACTCAACTTTCTCTTCAAGCTCCCTGTTTATCCTGTCAAGATCCCTGTTCTTTTCTATGAGTTCATTCTGCAGAAGCTGTATTTCATTTCTGCTCTGCTGGAGTGAGTGATAAACCAGCAGTTCATTTGTTATATCTCTAACAACAACAATTGCCTGATAACCTTTATAGCTGTGATTTAAAATATATAGATTAAAAAAAATCTCCTGTGAGCAGCTTCTGTTTATCCTTCTGATACTGAACTCATTTTTTTCACCTTTGACTACTGTTCTGATCTCATCCTCAAGCCCTATAACCTCACTGAAAACATCAGAGATGTGCACCTGCTTCAGACAGGGTTTCACTGATAGAAATTCGCACATAGCGTCATTTTCAAAATGTAAAAGAAGGTCACTGTCTATCATTGCATAGTAAAGTCCGAAGCGTTTAAAAAGGGGCAGAAAGAATTCATCATTCATCTGGAGACGCCTTTCTGATTTTTTCTGCAATTGAAAGAAAGAGCTCCTCAACATTTTCGCCGCTCATGGCGCTTGTGAAATGTATCAACGGCGACCCGCTTAAACCGTTTCTGAATTCATCAGACTTCATGTACGCCAGTCTTTCATCACTCTTTTTCACAAGATCAAGTTTATTCAGAGCCACAACTATCCCTGCTGAAGGATTAATTGAAAGTATCAGGTCAAGGTGAGTACGTATACTGTCGATGGAGCTCCCCCTGGTTAAATCAGCAACAACAATAGCACCGGAAGCACCGCGCAGATATTCAGGGGTAACAGGGGAGAACCTGTCGCTCCCGGCTATATCCCACAGGAGAAGAGAGATATTATCCTGTTCAATGGAGATATCTTTTTTAGTCACTTTAACACCAACAGTTGTAAGATAGGAATCGCTGAATTCATCATAAACAAAACGGCGCACCAGGCTTGTCTTGCCCACGGCAAAATCACCTAACATAACCACTTTCCATTTATACTCCTCAGGCATCCCCAGCTCCTTCTGTTTATTATTTTCAATATAATACTATTTACAGTAAAATCCAAGCAGCAGTATATCATCCTCCTGCTTCTTTTCACCCCTGT
>DAISJZ010000013.1:41524-47841 GCA_036821145.1 Spirochaetota bacterium | reverse complement strand
TCCGGAGACCTGTCTTAAATAAGTTCTGTTTCGATAATGTCAAGTGATATACAGACAGAAGAAATCAGCACTCATCTCTTTTACCGGACTCAACGTGCCCTCCCCCTTCCATTCACTTGTACCCGCTTCTTTTTACGGACAATAACATCGGCGGAGCCCCCGGGGGGAAGCCGGAATAAGTTCATTCAGCACTCCGGGCTAATCGGCTGGGGGCCGGAAGAATAAATGTGGGTAGAAGTGAGGGCACTTTATTCAATTCAAAAATGAAACTTCCGGCGAGCTTTAATTAATGTTGACATTTTATTAAATAGAATCATTATATTTTATATATAGCTTCAATGTTCCATTATCCATCGGTCCATTTGCAGTTGTCATTCAGAGTCGTAATTTGAAATTTAAGAATGCTTTTAGTATATTATGCCATTGCGAACGTCCTTAAGGGAGTGAAGGCCATTCCCCGCAATGACGACAAAAGGTTGCATGGAAGATACAGTTAAAACGAGAACCGGGTATGCGCAGGAGATGGTGAAAAACATCAGGATACTGGCATTAAACGGGAAGAATAACTTCAGAAAATATCTCTTTGATCCTCTTTACGAGGCGGGCTGGTATAATGACACCAGCAGGCAGAGCACATTAAAACTTATTGAAAGGATGAAGGAGCAGGAAACAGACCCCTCCTTTGTACACACCATAGCTCCGCAGTGCAAAAGGCTGGTCTGCTATTCAATGGCAGAGGGGCTTTCAGCACTGGGGAACAGTTCTATTTTCTTTCTTGAAAAGATACAGTGGGATCAGAGGGTTTCCCTCAGCAATGAATCCATTGAATTCACAGATATTATAATGCCGCCCCTTAATGAATTCATGAAGCTTAACAGCGAAAGCAACGAAAAGCTCTTTACCGAGGCTGTTGCATCAGCGAAAAAAGATGAGATTCTCACAGCCTTTGAGCCTGTTAAGCTCAGCAGCGGCGGCGAAAAGATAAAGCTGGACAGTGAAATTAAACGGCTCTATAACAACATCCAGATTGCCAGCAGGTACCATAACATCCCCAAGTGCATGAAACTCCTCTCAACATATATAATTCAGTACAGTGATAACGAGGATTACGCAAGGGGTGACGTTGAGAAACTCATTGATGCAATGACAAAGCGTGAACCGGGCTTTGATGCAGAACTTAAAAACACCATGGCAATTGACCTCTACTACAGGATCAGAAAATCTGTACACAGCGGAGAGATAAGAACAACAATACAGGCAATCCGGAAATACGGCTACATATTCGAAGGGGACTCATCAGCAAAACATTTCTATGATATAGACAGGCTTGAAAGGATACTTTACAAAATAATAACAGAGAAAGATCTCTGGAAGGAACTGAAAAAAGAGGCAAGGGGGCAGTAATGAGTGAAGCACTTCTTAAGATAAGCGAATCGGTGAATGACGGGATATGCGTAATAACTCCATCAGGTGATATTGACGCGCATACAGCACCGCAATTCAAAGAGTCGATAGAGAAAAATATCGCCGCCGGCAATATCAGGATAATATTCGATTTTTCATCTCTTAATTATATATCCTCCGCAGGGATCGGACTTTTAAATGCCGCCCTGAATTCTCTGAAAGGTAAAGGGGGGAAGATGTCCATAGCATGCGCGTCGCCATCTGTTCATGATACCCTTGAACTTATGTACTTTACAAAAAAAGTTCCGGTCAGAAAAGATATAGACTCCGCTAAAAAAGATATTTAAACGGCCCCGCCTTGAAAAAGTCAAGCTTAACCATAAAGGCTGATACATCAGATCTTCACATGGTGAGAAAAGCCCTCACTGATTTTATCGGCAGTGATGCTGACAGCAATGAGACAGGGCGGATTATTCTTGCAATTGATGAGGCCATTGCAAATATAATTATTCACGGATACAAAAGAGATAATTCAGGGAAGATAATCATTGATATGGAATCGGACGGTTCCTCCCTTAAATTTATAATTACAGACTATGCCCCATGGTTTAACCCCCTTGAAGTCCCCTCTCCTGACATGGACTCATATTTTGACACAGGGAAAAACGGCGGTCTTGGCGTTGATATATATAAAAAAATAATGGATGTATCATATGAAAAAAACGAAACAGGCGGGAACCGCCTCATCATGGTCAAACCGGCTGATAAAAAAAATATCAGGATTTAGCGCAGCGGATTTTATCCGCAGAAGACCGGCAATCCGGAAAACAATGCCGGGAATAAGAATCAAGCTCTCCGTGCTCTTCGCTCTTTTCGTATCAATTATATTAGCTGCAGCAACATTCTTCAACTACATTAACCAGAGCCGCATACTTGAAGAGAGTTTTAATAATGAAATCGAGGCATCTCTCGGATATATAAACTCCGCAGCCCTCTCCATGGAGAGCATAAGAACAAATATCCTCCTCATAGAAGAGATGAAGCTCCGTATAAAGGAAAAGCGCGAAGACCTGAAACAGTATAAAAACTTCGTATACAGAAAAAAGGATTCAGTGGGGAACCTTTTTAAAAGTTTCGGAAAAAAACTCGGGATGAATGTAAGATACGACTATTACCGCAGGGGATACGATACATACTACAGCATATACCTTCCGGAAAAAGAGATCGCTTCCATTGAAAAAAGGATCTCTGAACAGCTCAGGCATAAAGACGGCAGCAGCATAACAGATAAAGAGTTTAAAACACTCCAGGGATATGCCAGGACGGTTGCCTGGTACCAGCGCCGTATAGATTCACTGGAAAAGTCCATGGAATCAGAAGGCTCTTCAAAGAAAAAAGCAGCAATAATGTCAAAAGTGAAGCGTGAAAAGAGCCGTATGGCTTATGCCGGGAAAAGGTTCAGAAACGGATTGAATAACTTTTATGAATACACTTTCAGTTCACTTACCGGAACAGGGGGCGACAACAGCAATATTCGAATCATCACATTCAGTACAGGGGGTGACATAAACTATGATACAGGGAACCTTATACGTGACGGGCTGGTGAAATTCTCCCCCCTTATTAAAGATAAAAAATACATCAGGGAGAGATATTCATTCTTCTCATCAGCGGACCGCGCAGGGAACGAAGATTACTCCACGGAATACGATTACACTATAGGTGAAAATTACTACCACGTGAAGTATCTCCCCATATTTAAAAATCCCTCCACTTATGAACGGCTTCGGCTCATATCTGATGATATCATGAAGAACGGCAGAGCCTGGATCCCTTACCTGAAAGAGGATACGCGTATATCCGCTCTCATTGCCGGGCAGAGCTCCAGGCTAAAGGAGAGGCTTGAGCACCTTAAGAAAAATAAAACAGTTCCGGGGAAAGATAATGAATACAGATCTCTCTACGAGAGCTATAAAAAACTTCTTAAAGAGAGAGCCGCAGCTTTCACAAAACTGGCGCCATACTCCGATGAGATGGATAGGATTACAGATTACTACAAAGAGCAGATTAAAAGCTGCACCTCTGAAAACAGAAGGATGGAGACAAGGATTGCCCAGCTGAAAAAAGAGACTCCACCCGAAAAGAAAGATGAGATTAAAGGCGACATTGAATCCTTTCAGACCCTCATTGATGAAAACAGGGATAAAATTAAAAAACTTAAATACGATATGGAACGGTCACGCGAGGATATCTGGCAGTCTGAAAAGCTTTCATCAGCCGATGCCATGCGTTTTATAAGGGACGCCGCACTCATAGATTTTGCAATATTAAAACAGAAGAATAATCCCCGTGAATACAGGGAATACCTCGGTTCATCCCGGAGAAGGTTCATCGAATCAGCGCGTTTCAATACGCTGAGAGAGTGGATCATGAAAGGGGAGAGTGAAACAGGGCTTCCGGCAAATGTCACAGGTATAAAGAATACCCCGCTTGCCGGTGATGGAATACTTTCATACAGCAGGAGCGAGATCGAAGAATACATGTGGCTTATCGACAGCACCCCCATAGCGGGTGATATCGGGGTCTTCTCAGCTGATACCGACGGGGGGCTCATCTCGGACCTGAAGGGTAACAGCATAACAGGGTATAATGCGGTGCTTATTGATAAGACTGATGGTGTTAATAAGATTACATCAAACAGAAACATGATGATTCTTTATTCTTCACTCATTGCACTTTTTTCTATTATTCTCATATACCTGCTTGCGGGCTTCATGGTTAAGAGGATTAAAAAAATCATAAAACAGACCGCCCTCGCCGGCAGAGGAGACCTCACTGTAGTATTCCCGGAGAAGGGTCTTGATGAGATTGAAGATCTCGGCATATCGCTCAATTCTATGATTAAAGGGCTCAGGGAGAAGGAGGAGCTCAAAGGGGAGATTGCCGCAGCAGGGGAGATACAGAAAACTCTCCTTCCGGAAAAGATCCCCTCAACACTGGAGGGTTACTACTCAATCGGAACATTCTACAGATCGATGCAGGGTGTGGGTGGAGATTATTACGACATTATAGAACTTGATGAAAGCAGAATTTTCTTCTGTATTGGCGATGTGTCAAACCATGGTGTGGGACCGGCAATAGTTATGTCAATGCTCCGGGCGCATTTACACGGAATTATAAAACGCGGGAAGAGAGATCTGCGTGAGATACTCGCTGAGCTTAACAGCCAGATATTTATGGAAACACCTCCCCATATCTTTGTAACATTTTTCGCAGGTATAATCGACCGCAGTACAAATGAAATCGAATACTGCTCCGCCGGGCATCTCAAGCCCGCTGTATACAGGTACAGGAAAGAATCGGTGGAAATCCTTCCCGGCGGAGGACTCCCTGTGGGTATGGACGACAACGATTTCTTCATGGATACAATAACAGTCAGCAGAACAAAGCTCTCACCGGGGGATCTCTTCTTTCAGTATACAGACGGCGCCAGCGAAGCAATGAACAGCAGCAGGGAACAGTTCGGAGAGGAGAGAATATTCGATGAACTTAAATTATACGCGAAGAAACACCCTGAAGTTATAATCACAAAGATTGCCGAGGCCATAGAAAAATTTTCCGGCAGGAAGATTATTGAATCATTGGTGAGCGAACTTAATGACGATATCGCGATGATCGCCTTTAAAAGAATCAAATAGGTTCAGACCAGCCGAGGGCCCTGTCGCGTCCCTCCTCTTTCGCGCGGTACAGGGCTTTGTCAGATCTCTCTTTAAGCTCATCCATTGTATTTGCCTGTTCCGGCAGCGCGGCAAATCCCATGCTGCATGTAAGGCGCAGTTCCTCATGTTCCGGGAACCTCATGTCACGTATGGCCTGGCACAGCGCATCACACTTCTCCTGCGCTGCTTTCGCGTCAGAGCCGGGGAAGAGGAATATAAACTCATCACCGCCGTACCGCACAAGTATATCATCCCTGCTGAATACTTGCCTGAAAACATCCGCTGTCTGCACGATAAGCCTGTCACAGAACTCCTGCCCGTACTTTGTATTAAGCGAGCCGAACCTGTCCATGTCAAACATTACAAAACTCAGGGAGCTCCCTTCAGTCTTTGCCTTTGTAACCAGTCCATCAAAGGACTCCTCCAGGTACCTCCGGTTAAAAAGACCTGTTGCAGGGTCTGTTATAGCGCGCTTCCGTGACTCCTCACCATACTGAACCATCTGTGTGACAAAAGCGCCGGTTTTCATCAGCCTGTCCACGATTATTGAAAGCATACGGTCCATCATCTTTGCTGCGGAATCGGGCATCGTGCTTATTATCCTGCTGAAATCATCGGCATGAAGCGCAAGGAGAACCGCATCCTCAAGCACCCTGCAGGCAGCAGACCTGCAGGTCTGATCAATTATTGACATCTCTCCGAAATAGCTTCCTTCCTTAACTTCGGTAAGAACAACCTCCTCACCTGCCTGGTCTTTGATGAATATTGACACAGCTCCGCTCACTACCACATACATCTCATCACCGGGATCACCCTCATGAAAGAGCATCTCACCTGCTTTGAACTCGTAACGCTTCATCTCACGGGCAAAGAGCTCAAGATGCTCATCAGCCTGTCCTTCAAAGATTGCAATATTTTTCAGTATATTTCCATTCATAAGATTATTACCTGATTATCTGATTCGATAATATGTCATTGCGAACGACCGCAGGGAGTGTGGCAATCTGTTTTGCCATGAAATTATTACCGGCATCAAAACCGGAAGTTTCATCAGCAGATTGCCGCGTCGCTATCGCTCCTCGCAATGACGTAAAAAACTCAGTCCTCACTTCGCCGCGTCCTCCGGGAAGAGAATAACATTCCCCCCTCTTTCACGCCCCACAAGGGGAAGGTCGTGCGCCTTAAGTATAAGCT
>DAISJZ010000013.1:0-41424 GCA_036821145.1 Spirochaetota bacterium | reverse complement strand
TTCCCCCCTCTTTCACGCCCCACAAGGGGAAGGTCGTGCGCCTTAAGTATAAGCTCATCGGGAATGTTTGCGTGGTCGGGGTACACCGCGGCCCCTATACTCATGGAGAGAAAAACCTCCTTCGAGCCCGTGGCCTCTGATATATCCAGTTCGTTGAACATACGGAGAATCTCCCGGGCAGCGCCATAAACCTCCTGGCGCCCGTGGTCTTCAAGGATCACACCCAGTTCATTCCCCATATAACGGAGCACAGTACCCCGCCCCTCCATGAAATGATTAAGGGCTGCTGCCATTATTTTCAGGGTATCATCCCCCGCTTCATGGCCGAATGTATCATTTATCATTTTAAAATTGTCAGGCTTCATAAGCAGCAGTCCCACGGGGCCGTTACGTTTTTTAAGTATGCCGGGGAGAGTCTCTTCAAGATATGTTTTATTATAGAGGCCGGTAAGTTTATCACCATAAACCTGGCGTTTAAGTTCCTGCACAAGGGCTGAATTGTCTTTAACAAGGACGTTGGCTTTACGGAGACGGTTTGAAAAGACTTTAAGAAACCTGTACAGCATAACAGCTGATATATCAGGATGCCTTTCAAGTATATCCCTGAAGTCCTCACCGGCATCAGGGAGTGATATCAGTGTAACATCAGTAACAGCTTTGACAGAGTTATTAAATTGAGCGCCTGTGAAAAACTCAAGTTCGCCGAGAATATCCCCTTCCACAAGTTCAGCTATAAGGGTATCACCCTCCCACTTGTCGGTCTTTACAGCCTGCACGCTTCCGGATACTATTATGAACAGCACCCCTCCGCAGTCACCCTCTGATATTATAAGATCTCCCTCATTGTAGGAAACCAATCCGGAGTAGCCTTCAATAAGACTCAGCTCCCGGTCATCAAGCGCCGCGAAAATTTCAGCCCTGCGGAGCCAGCTTTTCTTATCAATCTGCATAAATAATTCTCTGATGTAAATATTAGCAATAAATCGCAACTATAAGCCCGAACGGGCTTATAGAACACGCGAAATAATCGATTAGTGAATCCATTAGAGCATTTTTAAGCAGGGCTGTCTATTTAAAAATTATTCTTAAATCTTAAACCTCGAAACCATATCAGCAAGTTCCTCAGCTTCGCTGTTCATGGAATCGCTGTTTGCGGTAAGCTCCTCTCCAAGGGCGGCATTCTGCTGGGTTACGTCATTCAGCTGGTTTACAGCCACCTGGATCTGTTCAATGGCTGCACTCTGCTCCCTCATGGCAAGAGCTATCTCAACTATTATCTCAGATGTCTCTTTAGTGTTAGATACAATACCCTTAAGGATCTCACCTGATTTCTGAACAAGCATATCACCTTTCTGTACACGCTCAAGGCTCTCTTTAATAAGCACTTCAATTTTCTTCGATGAGTCAGCTGTTCGCACTGCGAGGTTACGTACCTCGGAAGCAACTACCGCGAATCCGCGCCCGGCGTCACCCGCTCTGGCAGCTTCAACCGCAGCATTCAGAGCGAGAAGATTTGTCTGGAAAGCTATATCATTAACCACCTGTATTATCTCCCCGATCTCCTTACTGCTGTTTGTTATCTGCTGCATTGCATCAATGGTCTCTTCTATGGCTGTCTCACCCTCCCGCACAACACCGAGAGTAGTTTTTGAATTGGAGTCAGCCTGATCAAAGTTTCTTGTATTCATCTGAAGTGAAGCAGTGATCTCCTCGAGGTTACCTGTCACCTGTTCAAGGGTCGAGGCCTGCTCCTGTGTGCGCTGAGAAAGGTTCTGGTTGCCTGAGTTTATCTCGTTTGAAGCGCTCTTTACAGTATTGGCTGCGTTCAGCACCTGCTTCATTGATGCGGACTGATTTGTAATGAACTTATTGAAGCTTGCCGCCAATGTTCCAATCTCGTCACTTCTCAATTCGTATACAGTATTTATCTTGTTTCTGAAATCACCTTCTGCGGTTTTATTAAGAGTTTCAGCCGCTTCGGTTATAGGTTCGGAGATTCTCTTCGCAAGGAAATACCCTGCGGTTACACCTGCCATTGTAAATATTATTCCAGCTATATATATAATATATCGTAGCATTCTGGCGCCTGCTGTGATCTCGCTCTCCTCCAGTACCCCGATAATCTTCCACCCTGTCCTGCCTGAAGTCATAACATGCGCCATGCGCTCCTTACCTTCGAGTTTAAAGTAAAAGGTTGATGTATTCTGTTTAATCCCTTCGGTAAGCTCCGCGATACCGAGTTCACTGATATTCTTTGAGAGTATCTCCTTTTTCCCGGGATACGCTAAAATTATTCCGTCACTTTCGGTAAGAATCAGAAACCCTGTTTTCCCGATTTTCAGGTTGTTTATTATCTCTGTTAAACGCGAAAGATTTATATCTATCCCCGCAGCACCCAGTACCCTGCCGGAACTGTCTTTATACGCCCTGACTGCTGAAATTACATTTTCACCACTGGTTGAAAGATATGCCTTTGATATAAGGGATTCACCACCGGCATTAACAGCGTCAGCATACCATGGACGTTTTGTAGGATTATACCCGCCTTTAACGGTAGATAAATCACTTGTGACAAATCCGCCCCACCTTGTTCCTGCAAAAATCTCAACATAATCGGGATGAGTTGACTGTATGAGCCTGAAAAAATCGAAGAGTTCCTGCTCAACGGGGCTCCTCTTTATTGTTTTAAGATCTGTAACTTCCGCCCGTCCGGAGTAATTGTTAATTGACGGATCGATTCTTTTCATCGCCGGATGATTAAACATCATCTCCATATTCTTTATCGCGTTATCAAGAAGTATCTCTATAACATTATTTACCTGGTTCATCTCCCCTATAGTACGGCCGATAAAATCCTTCCGGCTGTTATTGGTAACCCATATTGATGTCATTATTATAATACAGATTACCGGAACTGCAACAAGGAGCATTGAAGCAATAAAAAGCTTTTTTTTAATACTGTTTAGTTTAAGATTAACTCCGGACATATAATTCTCCCCTCTAAAAAAGAAATTTTGTCACAAGCCGAAAGCCGCTGTTATAAAAAATAAAAATGAAGATAGATCCGGATTTAATATAATAACAGTTTACACTATTAACAAATTTTTTGTATTTTATTTCCAGAACCTCCTGCTCTAATATCACATCTGCTCTCCGCAAAACATGTTCATAATCAGCCGGATTAACTTTACTGTTTTTCTGCGCATTATTGACTTGCTGAGTTTCTGTATTATTTTTAATTATTATGCATGTAAAAAATAAAGACCGAACTGCTGATAAAACTCTGCTGGAAAAAATAGCATTTCAGCTGTATCATCTCAGTTCGAGTACTATCCGCAATAAAATCATTACCGCGTCTTTGTTTATAGTCATCATACCTCTTTTCAAATGAGCATAGCAACAGGGAATATTCTCTTTTCACGCGCTGAAAAAATATTTCTTGAAAGGATGGATGCCGAACTCCGGCATATTGATAATGTGATATCAGGAATTACAGGGAATGCCATGATGGATATCGACATGCTCTGTTCCGATGACGCGGTTCAGAAAACAGGTCCTTTACTGTTAAAAAAATACTATGCCGCTATAAAACCCACAGACATGACAAAAGTAAAGCACTACGGAGATGAACTTGCGATTTATAACCTGATGAAAAAAATGATCGATACCCATCCCGATTATGTTGAAATTTACATCGGCACAGAGAACGGAGGATTTGTAACATCAGGGGACTACATACTCAGGGCGGGATATGATCCGAGAGTCAGGCCCTGGTATAAAAACGGAATTGCAGAACCGGTAAAAGCAAAAGTAGCAGACTCATATCTTTCTGTTACCGGGGAATATGTTACAGCTGTTGTCAAGGCCGTTAATGACAGTAAAGGGAAGATAAAAGCTGTGGCCGGTATAGATATATCACTGAAACACCTCTCTGATATTATACAGGGTATCCGTATCGGAAAAACCGGTTATCTTATCCTGGCCCAGAATGACGGCACAATACTCGCCCATCCTGTAAAGCCTGAATTAATATCAAAAAAAGCAGCTGATACCGGGATTCCCGCAATTGAACAGTTCCTCAGCTGCAGGAATGGTGTAACTTATTACACCTTTGAAGGTAAGAGAAAAATGGCGAGTTTTTATAATTCTCCACATACAAACTGGATACTCATTGCAGTAATAGAAATGTCTGAAGTAGAAGCATCCGGTTCACAGGTCCGCAATGGGATATTCATCACAGCAATAATGATATTGATTTTCTGCATGATACTCTATCTCTATATAATGAAAAGAATTATAAACCCGGTAAGGGAACTGACAGATTTCGGCCACAGCATTGCCGGGGGTAATCTTGACACACCGATATACATGAACCGTAACGACGAATTAGGGAGGCTTGCTGAGGATTTTAATAAAATGATGCGCAGGCTGAGGGAAAGCATAGATTCAGTTAAAAGTATAATTGAAACCATGCCGTCAATAATAATCCAGCTTGATACCGGCGGCAGAATTATAGAATGGAACAGGCAGGCCGGGGAGTTTGCCGGTATATCACTTGATGAAGCGAAAGGGAGGATCCTCTCTGAAGTTAAACCTGAAATTTCATCGTATCTTAAAAATTTTGATGAGATCATTGAATCTGAAAAACCTGTTTCATTCTACCGCATTAAGATAACAGGTTTTGAAGAACATTACTTTAATCTTTTTATCTTTCTCCTTAAAACGGAACATTCCCGGAGCCTTGTCTTAAGGATTGATGACATTACCGAGTTTGAGAAGAAGGATGAGCAGATCCGCCACATACAGAAGATGGAGAGTATCGGCCTGCTTGTAAGCGGAATTGCCCATGACTTTAACAATATACTGGGAGGAATACTGGCTACAGTATCCCTGCTTAACTACAGGATAAAAAAGGGGAGGATTGTCAGGCTGGAGGAGACATCAGCAGAGCTTGATCTTGTTGAAAAGAGCTGCCAGACAGGGGCAGCCATTGCGGCCCAGCTTCTTAACCTTTCAAAAAAGGAATCAGACCTGGAACTTCTCAGGGCAGATCTTAATGACGTAGTAAGCCAGATCGTAAAAATATGCCGTAAGTCCTTTGATAAATCGATAGATATCAGGCTCTACCCGTACGAAGGGGAAGCCCCGGCAATGATCAATTCCGCGCAGATACAGCAGTCAATACTCAACCTCTGCATAAACGCAGCTCACGCAATGACAACAATGAAAAAGCAGGGCGAGCATCAGGGTGGACACCTTGATATAGGGATTATGAAAATAAACTCCGATACTCTTTTTATAAACTCGCACTATGGTGCAAATCCCGGGTTGTACTGGCAGATTTTCGTTAAAGATTCCGGTGTCGGCATGGATAAAGTTACCATTTCGAAAATATTTGATCCCTTTTTCACAACAAAGACCGGCGGTTCTCAGCAGGGTACCGGACTCGGCCTGTCCATTGTCTACTCGATAATAAAAGATCATGGCGGCTTTGTTAATGTTTATTCAGAACCGGGTCTCGGATCAAAATTCACGGTCTACATTCCTGCTATAACTGATGATACGCCTGCGGCGAATGCATCCCCGGAAAGGGAGATATGCACGGGTGAGGGGACAATTCTTATTATTGACGATGAGGATACCATAAGAGATTACACTGAGCAGATTCTTAAGGAATGCGGTTACTCTGTATTGACAGCCGCAAGCGGTTCTGACGGAGTAAATTTATACCGTCAGGAGATTTCACGGATTAATGCTGTTATCCTCGATATGGTAATGCCGGAAAAACCGGGTATCGAGATACTGGATGAGCTTATACAAATAAATCACGAGGTTAAGGTTCTTATGACCTCAGGTTTCCATTCTAAGGAGATTATCGAAAAAGCTATGAATGCCGGCGCCTGCGGTTTTATCGGAAAGCCCTACACAATGATTCAGCTTTCAGAAAAAATAAGATAAGTCATTTCATAATTATCCCGCCATTACACAACCTTTACAATATCACTCTATCATAGAACCGCGGGATCAATTTAAAAAAATGTTTTTCGCATTATATAATGTTTGACCGAAAATTATATTATAAGGCATTTAAAATCTGCATTAATAATCTCCGAGGCCTGTTGAATGAAGATAAAATTTCTAAGCATTATACTTTTAGCTGTTACTATAATTATACCGGGGAATATAAAAACCCCTGTTACAGACTGGGAGCCTGTATATCCTGTGGGCCCGGAGAAAAAGCTGGTTACATTTAACACAGATATAGCGAATCTTATATACAATAAATTGTTAGGAGCAAAATTTCTCTCCCCGGGACTTTTTACTGATAACCATATAGTTGCCTACTACGGGCATCCGCAGTCAAAGATCATGGGAATAGTGGGACGTCATCCTGTGGATGAACTGGGCTCTCTCCTGAAAGATGCCGCTTCTTCATACGACAGGGTCAATGGAGATAAAGGTGTTATGCCTGCTATTTATCTTATATACGGCACATGCCAGCCAGGAGGGGAGATAAACCGCATCAGTAAAAAGCTTCTGGATAAATATATTGAATATACCCTGACTAACGGTATGCTCCTTTACCTCGACCACCAGATAGGGAAATACAGGATTGAAGAGGCCATAGGGGAACTCCTCCCGTACCTTAAATATCCCCATGTTCACCTTGCATTTGACCCTGAATGGCACACCACAAGGCCGATGCGGGAGATAGGGCATGTAACAGCAGCGGAAGTTAATTCAGTACAGAAACTTATGAAGGATTATATGCTGAAAAACGGAATACCTGGTAAACGTCAGCTTGTATTCCACCAGTTCAACCCGAAAATGCTCAGGGACAGAGATCTGGTATCCGCGAAGTTTGATCCGGTTATTCTGGTCCACGCAACATCGGGCTGGGGCCCCCCCGCGAATAAAATGAGCACACACGACCGCAACGCTCTCACAATTAATATACCTGACAAGGGATTCAAGCTCTGGTACTACTATTCAAGCAAAAAGGGTGTCCACTACGACAAGCCCCTTATGACACCGGAGCAGGTATTAAGCCTCAGGCCGGAACCGGGACTTATAATTTACCAGTAAGATCTGTTATCCGGGGCCTGATCATTGATACGGAAAGCAAAAATAGAAGACGCTGAAAAAATCGCCGGGATAATTGTTTCCGCCTGGCAGAGTGCATATGACGGAGTTATCGATCCCTCCTTTCCCGCGACTCTCTCTGAAGATAAATTCACCGGAATTTTCAAAGAAAATATCAGTAACAGCAGGGAAATTATAAAAGTTTATCTTTCAGAAGGAGGCGCAATAAAAGGATTCATAAGCGGTGTTATTTACAATGATAGTGAATACAATTCTGAAATAATAGGCCTTTATGTTGATCCGTCATACCAGGGCTGCGGTATCGGGAAAAAGCTCCTTCTGCATATGATGGAACATTTCAGAAGCTGTAACTGCCGGAACACAATTCTCTGGACATTGAAGGGTGTAAAAAACAACTCTTTCTACTGCCGTGCAGGAGGTGTTGCAGGTAAAGAAAAAATGCTTAATTTCGGCGGGAAGGAGTACACCGGCATCTCTTATATCTGGAATTTATAAAAAAAGCTGCCGTGATAAACGGCAGCAGAATTAACGTCGGGAATTGATACTTTTTGAATGCGTTTTACTTTTTACGCGCAGCTTGTTTCTCTCTTTTCTGATATTCTGCCGCACCTGAACTTAAGATAAGGTATAACATCATCATTCTTTGAGCCCCCTGTGCCGTCATATTCAATAGTTACAACCGGGATCCCTGTCACCCGTTCAATTTCACCTGCCATTGCCTCTGTTACAAGGGATGGACAGCAGAAGGCCGGGTTTGTCTGCACAAAAAGTGAAATATCCGGATAGTTCATCACAAGAGAAAATATTTTCAGGATATTCTCCATGGACTCCCCTGTATGTTCAACCTCAAGGCCGAACCTGGAAAGAACCTCATCGTACGATGGAAGCGATACATGCTTAGCTTCATTAAGTATTCTGTTAAAATACGGATAATACTTCCGTTCAAAAAGCCCCAGGGCCTGTTTCATAATCTTTGATGATATTGCGCCAAGCACATCACCCTCTTTAAACCAGCGCTTAATATAGGGGTCAGCAATGATCTTTATCATTTCACTGTAGGGAGTTGTGATTACCTCCCCTCCATTCTCTTCAATAACTTTTATGATATTCTGATTGAGTATGTCATTGTCCCGGGCATAGAGATCGCCGAAGATAGCAACACGGGGCCTTCTCCCCGGTGTGATTTCAATTCTTTCAAACCGGGAGATAACAGTTTCAAGTGTCTCTTCAAGTGAACCGCCGCTCCTGAATGCTTCAGCAAGGAGTTCTGTTGATTCTTTTACAACAGAGTCAGTGCTGCCGCTTATCTTTTCATAAGGACGGACCCTGCACCCCATCAGGCGCAGCATCCCGCCGAACATATATGCAAGGTACATATTCATGGCAACCCTGTATGACACATCGGTAAAGGTTATATTCCCGGTATACACATGCATCTTCTCCGCGCCGCCGCCAATGGCCTCCAGGAGACTTTTGCTGTAGTAAGGAAACATCCCCAGGTTACAGGATATCCTTGAATCAATATTCCATAACACCGCATCTTCCGGATCTATTTTATACTTTCTGATATAATCAACTGCATTCTGCACAATGATATTCAGAGGGATGCACTGCCCCGTGTTATGTTTGAGGCTCCTCTGTATTGAATCATTGCTCTCTTCAACAAGCCTTGCGTCTATGCCGTCATTCTGCAGCACAGCAGCCATGAATTCACCTAATATGGAATCCCACCTGGGTATAAGTACTGTTTTCCCTTTAAGTATTCCGCTTTCACGTGCCACAACAGGATTAACCGATGAATAATCCGCCGTGATCCCCTCAGCGCCTCCTTTGAAGTGATTCCTGAATGAGCGGAGCCCTGCTTCAATCCGTGTTTCGTATCCCACATTGGAATCATGCTCATCAAGCTGCAGTATAAGATACGGCTTTCCATGTGCATCCATGATCTTTTTGAAATATTCAATTGCGTAAGCGTCCGGCGTGCATTTGAATGAAGTAACCAGTACAGGGTAAAGCCCCTCTGTTTTTGCCGCAGCTTCTGCTGCTTCAAGTATCTCTGAAGCGTAGCGCCAGTGGAAGGATTTCAGGAGATCCGATATATCTTTACTGTCATCTTTTTTAATATCAATCATATCCTGGTAAAATACCCTGCACCCGAGTTTCCCGAATATTCCAGGTATTCCCTTGTTCATCACAGGTGAGAGTACAGTGTACGGCCTGCCGAGGAGCATAACATCAACATCATCACTTCTCCTGCTGTTTGAATATAATTCATTAAGCTTTTTCTTCGAGTTTTTAAAACCCTTCTGCGCTGAATCAAATGCGGAGGATACCCGCATAAAGGATATACTCCCTCCGGTTATCTCTTTCAGCATCCTGTAAAGCTGAATCTTCATACTGAAAGTTCCGGCCAGCGTCCTCAGAAGAGGGGTGAGGAGTTTCCCGCTCCCCGCCACAGACTCATATGAAGATATTACCGCAGGTGAAAACTGTGTGTAGTAGCAGTATGTCCTTCTTTCGTTATTCTCTCCTTTTTTTCTTTCAATGTATGACGGCAGAAAAACATAGTCCGCCTGTTCAGCAAGATATGCAACATGGCCATGCAGTTCAGACATAGGCGCGCAGAATTCGGCGCCGGATATACCCTTCCCCCTTTTAATCCCCTCCCTGAAATTATCACTCACTACAGTTTTTATTCCGAGTGTGGAGAAAAACTCTCTCCAGAGCTGAGTCTCATCAAAGATGTGAAGAGCAGCCGGTATCCCTATGGTAAAATCAAACTTAGGATCACCTTTCTTATTCGCATTCAGTATCTTTGCTCTTTCTTTTATAAGGTCAAAACCGGAACTGTTCTGATTAATAAATTTCTTTGTTTCATAATCCCTGCCGCATAGAAAGCCGAAAGCTGCTGTCTCGCCATCAACTTCCGCCACCTTTATTTTGCAGCTGTTCGCGCATAGACCGCAGACTTCGCTCCTCACGGGGATCGCCTCTTTATAAAGATGTATCCCGCGAAATGAACTTTCAGTCATCCCGCTGTCCATAAGTGAAAGCGCCACACCCAGGGCACCTGTGAGGTGACAGTACTTCGACACCATTATCGGTTTACCAAGCCTCTGTTCAAATGCCGCAACAAGTGCCCTGTTCTTTGCAGTGGCCCCCTGGAAAAATATTCTATCGCCAATATTTTTTTCAATGGCAACCTTTGTGAGATAATTCTCCCTTACCGAATGAAGCACGCTTGCCAGTACCTCTCTGCGGGAGAACCCTTCGCTGAGATAGTGGTTAAGGTCACGCTCCATAAAAACAGTACACCTGTCGCTGGCGAGCGGTGCCTCAACACCCTCGGCAAGTCCTGAATACTCGGAAAGGGGGCACCCTAACTTTTTTGCCTGCTCCTCTACAAAACTCCCTGTACCTGCTGCGCAGACATTATTCATTATTGAAAATGTCACCATACCGTTTTTCAAAGTTGTGAATTTCGCATCCTGACCGCCGATCTCAATAATTGTATCCACTTCAGGATCAAGCTTATATGCTGCGCGCGCATGGGCTGTAATCTCGTCAAGGGCAAGGTCAGCATTGATTATGCTCCCCACGAACTTTCTCCCTGATCCAGTTGTCCCCGCGCCAAGAAATTTAAAACGGCAGCTGTTTGATGATGATATATTATCAATGGCTTCAAGAATAGACTGCACAGCCTCGAGCGGCCGCCCTGAAGTCCTTGTATATAAACCCGCAAGAGGCTCCCCGTTTTCTGCTGTAAGTACAGCTTTTGTGCTTGTTGAACCTATATCAATACCGAAGTATACTTTAAACTCATCCGATACAGAAAGATCGCTGTATATATCCACTTCAACATCAGTAGCAAAGCTGTTAACCGTAGGCTTAAACAGGAAGGAGCTCAGCGCTGTGAAGTCCGGGTATGCAGAAATTTTCAGATCAAGGGGATCGTAGTGGTATCTTCTATCTTTTTTCTCATTTCTGAATAGTTCATTCACGCCTGATATTAAAACCGGTTTTATCTTCCCGGCATGATAATCCTCAAACCATAAAAGGGATGCCCCCATTGCACCGAACAGATGAGAGTATTCATGAACTGTTATCCCGGTTCCTGTAAGAGCGGAGAGGTGCTTTACAACCGCCCCGTTGAGAGATACACCACCTGCCATGATAATGCTCCCCGCAGGCTTTTCATCTCCTAAGAGCGTATCAGCAACATTACGCGCAAGCCCCTCGCATAACCCGTCGCAGATTTCACTGAGACTATACCCCTCCTGCTGAGCATGAATGAGATCTGTCTTCGCGAACACCGCGCAGCGCGAAGCGATCTTCGGGGTCCCACCTGTGTTCCCTCCAGCTATACTGCTGAATGTTTCTATATCCGGAAGGTTAAGCCTCTTAGCCTGCTGGTCAAGGAAACTCCCTGTACCTGCCGCGCAGGAGGTATTTGACCTGTAGTTCCTGTAATTACCCTCTTCATCAAAAACCGCAAGACCGAACTTCTCCCCCCCTATAATAAGCACTCCCCCGGGCCGCGGATAAAAATGTTTTGCTGCCGAGATCACTGATACCCTTGAATCGTATCGTCTCCCTGTACTGAATATATCGGGTGATGATGATGTAAATGCAATACCGCTAATATCTCCTATGCTGAAATCCTCCAGAACAGACTCCAGCTTCTCCCTCACATGCCCTTCATGAAAGATATACCCGCTTTTTAAAACCTTATATTCCGGTGTTAACTCAACTACTGAAATCGAAATAGAACCGATATCTATACCGAGGACATTACCTCTCCTGTTCATAAACTCTCCTGTTAATTATTTTTTTAATTTTCCCCGGA
Organism: Spirochaetota bacterium; assembly: GCA_036821145.1. Classification (GTDB taxonomy): domain Bacteria; phylum Spirochaetota; class UBA4802; order UBA4802; family UBA5550; genus UBA5550. The sequence continues at coordinate 29,474 of DAISJZ010000013.1, read as the reverse complement.
ACCTCTGTTTGTATACTTTGACGCTGCGCCCGGAGCCCCGGACAGGATGATGCATATCTTTGCCCCCTCCGGGGGTGCGGGGAATGTTGTATTATACTACTATAAAAGAGGAAAATCGACCGGAAAAAAAATCAGGACTTTTTAGACGGGAAAAACTGCTTTCTATATTTTGCGGGGGAGAACCCTGTCTGCTTTGTGAAAGCATCATAAAACACTGACTTTGAATTAAAACCCACGGCAAAGGCAATTGAAAGGAGAGACCTTTTTCTGTCATCCCGCATCATGTTTATTGCCTCATCCACCCTGTACCTGTTTATGTATGTATTAAAATTAATTCCAAGCCTGTGGTTAAGATACAGGGAAAACTGCTGGGGCTGAACAGAGAGCATCTCCGACAGCCTCTTAATGGAGAGGTCCTCGTCACAGAAGATCCTTTCCTCCTCCATGAGTTCTTTAAGCCTTGTTTCCAGCAGGCCGGAATCCATCCCCGCTAAGGGATCATCGCTTCTCACCTGGCTCTTTCTCTTTTTAATAGATGAAGAAAAAAGCTCCGGATGAATCTGAACTATGACAAACCAGTAGATAAAAAAGAAAGTTGTAAGAGTCAGAGAAACCCTTGAAAAATAGGTGATTCCTGTAATCAGCCCAGCAATAATCAGTAGAATCACAATAAAGAGGAGAACTGTAACTGTGGCACCCACAATTGTAAGCCTGTCGCTCCTCCCGTTTTTCAGCACGGAAAAAGCATCAATCTTCATCAGTATGGCCCCCGTATATCCAAAAATCAGGGCAAAACCAAGAGAATGCAGGTATTCAAAAAATGCACCTGCTGTAATAAACTCCCTTGCCGATAAAATGACACCTTCTCCTGCTTCGGAAGAAGCTGTCATAAATATTATCAAAACAAAGACCCCTGCAGCAGGGATAAAATGCGGAATCCCTGATAACATAAAGGAATAATTTCTGTTGAAAACAGCAAGGTAAAGAATATACATAGAAGGCCCCAGCATAAATTTCGCCAGGAGAAAAACATTCAGGGCCGCGGTGCTGCTGTACTCCGGGGTGACAGATACAGCATACTCATAGATATGAATAATTCCCAGGCTGATGAAAATCACAAACAGCAGTATATTTTTTATCCTGCTCCTTGAATGAAAAAGCTGTACCACAGCAAGGAGAAGAGCAAGTCCCCCTCCGAAAAGTATTATTGCGTTAAATATTTCTGTTAACATTCTTTGCAAAGCCGTATTTCATTGAAAAATGTCTGATGCACATTATTATTACAAGCATTAATTACAGGAGTTTAATTATACTTTTTTAAAAATCTTATTGAACAAAGCCCTGTAAATATTTAACTGATCTATCCGGCTAAATGAATAAAACAATTTAATCTTTAAGAGCAGGGAGAGCCTTATGAAAATAAACCGCAACCTGATTATCGTGTTTATACTCTGCGCGCTGTTTTACTCCTGCGGGAAAAAGGATAAGCAGCAGTCAGATGATCAGTTCGGAGATGAAATTGAAGCATCACTGCAAGCTTTTGAGAACAGAAAAAAATACAGCTCATTCACAGATGATATACTGAAAAGCATCCCGGACGACAGACTCGAAATGGCTGTAATAGACTACATAACTGACATAAGACTGAAAGGAAATTATAAAGAGGAATACCGGATTATAAAATCACTCAGTAAAGGGATGAAGTATACCTACATTACATGGGCCCTTGAGGGCGAAGTGAATAACGGGGGATTTATCCAGTATTTTTATAACTCATCCGGAATGTTTGCAGGGGAACTGGTTGAAGCCCTGCATAATATAAAAGCATTTAAAACAGAAAAGATTGCCTCTGAAGCTATTACTGTTTATAATAAAGAGAGAGCCCTGCATGAAAAGGTGAAAAAAGACGGTTCTATGAAATCCTTCATTAGTTCATACGGGGAGAGCGAGCTCGGCAGGCTTGATGAGCTCTTTTACAAATCAGGAGAGGATTTAAGCAGATTAAGGATAACTTATATCAGGAGCAACCCGGAGCAGTTTATAACAGAATAAAAAGTTATGCCGTTCGCGGAATGATCTGGTTAATATCACAGGAGGTGAAATTTGCCGTATTTTAAATATAACGAAAAGAAAGTTTATTACAGGATAGAGGGTTCAGGAGAGCCGCTTCTCCTCATACATGGAAATTCTGTCTCATCAAAAATGTTCACCCCTGTTCTTGAACACTACTCTTCCAACTTCAGGGTTATACTTATCGATCTCCCCGGGCATGGAAAATCTGCAAGGCTTTATTCTTTCCCGAAGGATTTCTGGTATGAAAATGCTGTTGCTGTCCATGAACTTCTGAAACACCTCGGGCTCCCCCCGGTAAATGTTATAGGGACAAGCGGAGGGGCACTCATCGCACTTAATCTGCTTCTCGAACACCCGGAGTCTGTCAAAGCCCTCATTGCAGACAGCTTCGAAGGTACAGAATCTGTTGCATCATTCGCAGACAACGTGCATATGCTGAGGGCAGAAGACAAAAAGAAGCTTTTCATGAGATTCTACTGGTTCAGGAACCACGGCCTGGGGTGGAGAAGAGTTGTGGATAATGACAGCCAGGCAATATACGCTCACCATATGGAGATAAAAAAATTCTTTCACAGGGATTTATCAGAGATAAAAAAACCTCTTCTGCTTACCGGAAGTCTTGAGGATGAATTCCTGAAAGATATCATAGTTGATCTTTATGCTGACCTGAAGGGAACAATAAGGGGATGCCGCTCACATTACTTTTATACAGGGGGGCACCCTGCAATGATTACAAGCGGCGGAGAGTTCGCAAAGGTTGCGGCGGATTTTTTTAAATCAAACGGGTGAATGCAATTTAAAAACCGTTTTCAGTAAAGATAATTAACGCCGAATCTCCCCTGGCTCTCTCTCCCGAGATAAACATTACCTGCAACCCAGCCTTCAGTTTTAACATCACCGTCAATATAAAGTTCAAGTTTATCATCAATAACCGGTATATCTATACCGGCAGAAAACCACACGCCGGGCTCCCTCTCCCCTGTTTTAAAATCCTGGTCCCGCGGCTGCATAAAAAGGATGAATCCTGTGTTACAGAAGATCTTTTTACCGGCTATAGAAAAAGGATACCTGTGAATCCCGGTTTCGATACCAGGAGAATAGTGCTCTTTATTGAAATAAGTGTGAAGAGCAAACTCAAGATTAAGTTCACCCTCCTGCATTAATAAATTCAGCGATACATCATTCCCGAATGAAGTGAGATTATGCAGAACCATGAAGTTCCAGTACATCCCCCTGCCTGTAAGGGGATCAGTACCTATGAATCCTTCATATCCTAAAAGCTGCGGAGAGATAAAATTCAGAAGTGTCAGATACCCTGTTTTGCGGAGGTACTTTTTCTCTGAACCGGTGAGGTCGGAGTATCTTATATACCTGTCTATCCCTGTACCGGAGGGATGCGTTCCCCGGTCAGAGTAGAGCTCATCAGGCCTGTTAAGATCATATATCCATGCTGTAAAATCCAGGCCAGTAAAATCTCTCCTTTTTACATCATCGCCATCCTTTTCATTGAACTCATCCGTATCACGGTCTGCATCTTTTGTACTGCAGTAGATTACATACCAGGAAGCATTTACAAGGCTCATCCACATCCCCGGAAGCTCGTAGATAACCGGCCTTCCGTTAAAAAAACTCTCCCTTCGAAAGACGCGTGACATCTGCACCTCGGCTTCATTCCCGGCAGCCATGAGCCTCACCATGTCAGGGTTATGGTTCTCCTTAAGCCAGGCCAGGTCACTGTCATTAACATGGCTTACTGCAATGGCTTCAGCTCCGAAATCAAAATTATAAACATCGTTTCTGCTCGAAATATTGTACTGCCCCATGACAGCCCTGTGCCACTCCTCATGCACCCAGGCTGTACCCCCGGGAAGCTGAAAAAAAATGTAATCCCATAAAATAAGCGCCAATATCCGCACAAACCTGTCCTGTGAACCGGTAATATCCCATACCGCGCTATGAGTAACCTGCGCTGTATCCTTCGCAATCATCAAAGACTGATTCATGGACGGAAATGTATAGTTATCCCCGGTGTTATATGGAGCATCGAACAACGGAAACCTTAGAATTGTGTCAGGCATATTATAATCATATCCAGCCGGTTCTTCAGCATGCAGCAGCATTGCGGGAAAAAGAATGATTATTAAAAACAATAATAGATATTTTCTGTTCATAATTGTCATAAAATTATATCCCCTGTTATTGCAAAAAGACTTTAAGAATTCATTTATTCCCGCGCACTTTAACTTTTCAAGATAAATACCTGCATCGGCTTTTTCATATTCAGCTTGACCATCAGCAATAATCCTGCTATAATTATCAGGGAGGTCAAAAAGAACTTATGGATATCCTTATAAAATCAGTCTCCGACTGCACACTTGCACTCATAGCACTCATCAATCCTATAAGCAAGATTTTTCTTATTTCATCATTGCGGGAAAACGCTTCAGGCGGCGCAGTTAGACGGATTATTGTTAAATCTTCATTTGTTGCCATTATAATTCTGCTGGCTTTTATCTTTATGGGGAACTTCCTTCTTGCACGATTTTTTCACATACAGATTTATGCTTTTAAGATGGCAGGGGGGATTGTACTTTTCATGCGGGGGTTAGACGCTCTCAACAAGGGGCTCTTCTTTGAATTAACCCACAAGCAGAAACTTGAGGATATGTCCATTGTACCCCTTGCATCACCGATGATAGCCGGCCCGGCAACAATAACTGCTGCTGTATCATTTCCTGCGCATTATGGTATACCGGTTACATCTGTTTCAATTATTATTGCGGTTTGCATAAACCTCCTCATTATGATGCTCGCCCCTTTTATAACAACGCACCTTATTAAACAGAACATAATGGGAGCGCTCATAAGGATAACCGGCCTTATTGTTGCAACAATCGGTATTCAGATGATGCTTGACGGTCTGCATGAATTTATTAAAACAATATAATGGTATTTTGAATTTATTTTCAGCGGTACTTATTCCGATACTATTAATATCATGACTGTTAGATTCAGGAGCACAGTATGGAATACAGAAACAGAAAGTTTATTTATACCTGCACATGCGGATATACTGTAAGCGTGTTTATAGATTTCGGGGCACCGCAGGAAAACTATAAATGCAGAAGATGCGGCAACAGCATTAAAAGAAGAGAGCTTGAATAACCATTATTTTATAAAGATTATTGAGCCGCATTTCGGGCAGGGTGCCGTCATCTCAAGCACGACGTCAGCCTTTTTAAACTCGTAATTATAACCGCAGCGGCAGGTACCTTTTACTGTGACAAATTTTATCTTCTGATCCGGGATTTCGAAATCGAATGAAAGCTGATTGTCTCTGCCGGTTTTTTTCGTCATACAAATAATTCCCCTGCATTTCATCCGGCAAAGCCGGGACAGAGCTTAATGCCAGTCCGGTATGGTCATATAAAGATAATCGACAAGCATCCGTTTCTCTTTCAGCTTGTTTCTTATGGCATCAATCAGTTTCTGATGCATAATGATTGTGCTGAGTTTCCTGTTCATATCTTTTGTAAGGTCAACCTCAATGGGATGCTGATAAAATCTGAGAGAGGTTTTATTGCCCGACTCCTCAAATTTTGCGAAAACCATCATCCTTGGCTTCAGCATATCCCTTGCGTTCACTTCACTTACAAGGCAGATCTCCCCTGTATTTAGTATGCAGAAATCACCTTTTCTGTAGAAAGCCTGGGAGTTATTGAGCAATGACCCCATGAGATTAACAAAATCACCTACAAGCTCTCTGTCGAACTGTTTATCAACAGAATTAACAATAAGTTTCAGCGCCTCTGAAGGTGAGTATGCCTGCCTGTAAGGCTTGGGTGTAGTGAGCGCATCGTACATATCACATATTGCAACAATCTTCGGAGATGTGGGGAGAGTTTCATACGGAAGACTGTAGTAGCCCTCATCATCAAAGCGCTCATGATGGAAAAGAATAGTCTGAAGTACAATTGGATCAATACCTTCAAGTGATTTAATAATATTATATCCCTCCTGGGGATGCAGCTTCATCTCAATCTGTTCATCTTCATTGAGCCTGTCCGGTTTATACAGGATAGTTTTATCCAGCTTAATCTTTCCCAGATCACTGAGATAAGCTCCAAGCACAACACTCTTAATCTCATTTCCTTTGTAAGTTCTTCTCTTTTTAACCATTAGAGCTGAGAGAAGACCCACATTTATCGAATGATAATAAAGATACTCATCATAAGATTTCATATTTTTAAGAAGATTTATTGCAGTGAGTTCCCTGGAGTTCAGTTCGCTGAGGATTTCATCTATCACCTGCTCGCTCTTTTTATATGAATCCCTGGTGAATTTATTTGTGATTATGATATCGTTCAGTACATTTTTTGTCTGGTTTAACGCTTTGTCATATACATAGGAGGGGATTATCCCTGTATCCTTTTCAGTTGGAGCATAGTAAACTTTATTCCCGTACTTTTCCCTTATAGTTTTAATCTTACCCTGGGTGAGGACTTCTCTTTCGTTTAAGAGTTTTTCACCTTCAGATGAATAGAGCGGATAGATAAAAGAGGTATCCGGCATAATATAATCAAGGTCAATTTCTACTTTTTTCCGGTTTATATTTTCACTGTTCATAAATGATCTTCTTTAAACATTTTTCATCAGGCAAATAAATATATTATGTATTCATTAAAAGAACAATTACTTTTTATAGCGCCGAATCTTTTTTTTACCTCCAGTTTGTAACTGCCACTGCTGATAATCTCCCCCTCTTCTCATTAAAAGCGCTGTGATAAAACTTTTTACCCGCGCTATTAATATGAACAGAACTGCATTTTATTGTTTCATCATACAAAACTTCCCCTTTAAACAGAATATCAATGCTGCTTAAAGCTGCTCCATGATGAATTGCACTGTAGCCGCTTTCAAAAAACATCTGCGCGTACGAGGCATTATTCATATGGCCATTGATATCTATATCCTCATACCTGACCCTTAAATTGTAAATATAATCATTTTTGTCAGGTTTATCAACAGGAAAAGCGACATAATTTACAGCTCTACCCTTCTCCTCAGCAAACTGATTCTGTATATAATCAGGTATTGCAACGGGTTTTCTCGTCCCTCTGTCAATAAGCGCCAGAGATGACGTGGCCCTTAAAATCTCCTTTCCTTTAGAATCATGCATAATAAACTCCCTGTTTACCATCCCCTCAGTAACACCTGAACGCCATGTTTCGCATTTAACAGTATCATACATGGCCGGATAGGATATAATTTCCGCATAAAAACGGGCATAAACCCATGTGAGATTCCTCTCAGACATGAGATTAACTGATGTACCCAGGGATTTTGAATGGTTGTCAGCCGTGCTCTGCATAAAATTAAAGAGAGTCCTTATCCCTGCTTTTCCATCAGGCCCGCAGTCATAAAGCCTCACATCAAATTCAGAAATACCTGTTTCCGCTTTACTCATTACCCGACACCCCGGACCCCCATTTTTATACAAAAAAATCAGTTTTTTTATAACTAAATGAAAAACTGATATTATCTTTATTCTGTAACTAAAATCGTATAATATATTCTTAAAAGTTTTGATAGACAGAAAATAAAGGGTATTTTATAAAGACAGTAAAATATGATAAGATTAAATACAATTGCATGTAAAGAAATTGCAATTAAAAAAGGTAAAGAATTAATGAACAGTACAAACGAAACACAGGTAATCGGTAAAGCAGTTACTGAAGACCTGAACTACTACTTCAAAATATGGTTGAAAAAATCGAAGGATAGCTCAAACAGGTAAATTATCCTGAAAAGAGCAGGTATTACCTTGGAAAAAATCACCATCCTCAAAGAGAACGGCCTCACAGAGATCATAATAAACGGAAATCTGAATATTCACAGCATAGATCTTCTGGAGGTCCGGTTTCGCGACATTATCGCGGAGAGCGGAACAACAACGACAATTGCAGTGAACTGCGAAAACCTCGACAGTATCGATTCCTCCGGACTCGGGATGCTTATAAGCCTCTCAAAGCAGGCTGAAAAAAACGATCTGACATTCTATCTTTGCGGCCTTAATCAGCGTGTTTCAACACTCTTTGACATCTCGAACCTGGACAGATATTTCAAAATACTCACCATGGATGAGTTCAGGAAAATTGCTCATCGCTGAAATCTGAAACTTCAGGAATATCCTCAGGCTTAACCCCGCAGAGAAGTTCATCATTCAGTTCGCTGAGTGATGAAAGCCTGTCCGCCTGGTTCTGCACAATCTTTTCAAACACATTGCGTGCAAACCTGCCGTTGCCGAAACTCCTGTCACGCCTTGCGTAAAAATAGCCGAAGAGATCCTGCGCTTTCTTAACAGCATCATCCTCAAGAACAAACTTCACATCACTTACGAATATATTAAAGATTGCCATAAGCTCTTCAGGATTATAGTGATCAAAATAAAAGTATCTGCTGAAGCGGGATTTTAGGCCCGGATTGGCATTTATGAAACGTTCCATCTCATCGGGGTATCCGCCAACAATGACTGCAAACCTGTTGCGGAGATCCTCCATCCGCTTGAGAATCGTATCAACAGCCTCACGCCCGAAGTCGTTTCCCCCATGTTCAGGAATAAGTGAATAAGCCTCGTCAATAAAAAGAACTCCATCTACGGCACTTGTTACAAGCTCATCGGTCTTCACCGCTGTCTGCCCCACATAACCCGCAACAAGACCCGCCCTGTCGGTCTCAACCAGGTGTCCCCTGGTAAGGAGCCCCAGGGCTTTATACACACGCCCCACAAGGCGGGCAATTGTTGTTTTTCCGGTTCCTGGAGGCCCGTAAAATACGGCATGCAGAGAAAGAGGAGTAACGGGAAGCCCCCGGTTCTCTCTCTCCTTCCTTATTTTTATAAAGTTTATGTAGGAGTTGATCTCATCCTTCACCTTTTTCATCCCGATGAGTTTATTTATCGCCTCCATCACCTCTTCGATTGTTTCCTTCTCATCTTCAGCTTCCGCGGTATCAGTTTCAGCTTCATTTTTTTCCGACTCCGCAATCGCAGGTACAGTTTCCGGAGGAACCGGAATCACCGGAGGTGCAGCCTTTGCGGCCTCCTGCTGCCCCGGGTAGGCAGGCTGCGGCTTATCAGGCAGGGCACCGGGAACAACCTCCGCGCCTATAATATTTTTTATCTCAGCTTCTGAAGCATGAGTGACAAAACAGTATTTCCCGCCATCAGCTTCAATTCCGAGTTTAAGCCCGGCGAATCCGCGGGTGAAATATATTCCCTTCATATCCTCCACATCAACTGAGAGATATTCTGAAGGATTATCAGAACGGATAAAGAGTCCTCTTTCTGATGTTATAATCAGCACACCTGAACTCTGAATATCTGATGCGCAGTTATCATCCGCCGGAGTAAAGAACCCGTCTATTACGCTCTGTATCTCTTCATGCTTATTAATTATATGTTCAAGTGATTTAAGTATATTATTTTTACCGGGGACAAGGTGCCACCTGCGGATCTTCTTAAGCTCATTTTCAATTTTTTCTATATGCTGCATGGAGCCTCCGGAATTTATAGATATATAATAATACTGCTAAAAAGTAATGTAAATAATAAAAAAAGAAAAGCCCCGCATGTGGAGCTTTTCTTTTTTTAGTTAAAATCAGATTCAATTCATAAATCCGGTTTCAGATATCCATTAATTCAGACCTCAAAATTTAAAACTGATACAGCCCCTGGACAGAGAGATAATATCCGCTGCCTGCATCAACCTTGTATTCCTCGCGGTACAGCTCTCTCCCCTTAAAGGCATAACCGCCGGTTATTTTAAGAAGCGAAAGATCCAGGGTCCCATAAACTGAATAGTAATGCACCTCAATAGATTCCTCCCCATCCTTGCCCTTAAGACAGAAAGCGCCGTAATTATCATTTTTAAATCCTGCTGAAACCCCGGCAAAATCACCCATCTCATGACCCGGCTTAAAAAACCGGTACGCAAGGGCAACATCAAATATAAGGTCACGCATATCACGGGTCTGGTCCATCCTTAAATCCCCGGTTAGGCGGAGCCTGCTTTCAGGGGCAAGGGTGAAACTGAAGTTAGGTGACGTGATGCATTCAAATTTAGCTTTAATCCACTCTGCACTGTAATTCATCCTCACCAGGGGAACCGGGATAACAGGCCAGGGTTCACCGTTTGATCTTTCTATACCGAAATCACTGACAGCGAGGCCCCCGCCCAGCACCAGGGAGAGTTGCCCTCCTGCTATAACTTCATAACCGTAAACCGCTGCCGCCTGAAATGTATGAAGACCTCCGGCCACAGGCAAATCCGATTCACTCTTGAATATCCCCAGGTACTGGTGACGATCAGCTTTCCCGTCAAGGAGAGTGTCAATTGTATGATATACATCCGGATAATCATAAGAGAGCTCTTCACCGAATGTATGCCTTGTATAGACACCGACAAACATAACATCTTCACTCTGCAGAATAAGTCCGGCCCCGGGTGACTGAATACTCTGTGAATCGAGAGAGAGATAATCATATTGTACCACTGGTATAATTTTCACTTCATCTTTAATTGTGTTATTCTGTTCTTCCGCAATTGCTGCTGTTGAAATCATGAAAAGAATAACCAGCATTGATATATTTTTTTTCATTTCAGTTCCTCTTTTTTCTTATGTTCAATCAGTCAGCAGACTCACTGTATACTCTTCCGAAGAAGAACTCACGATCTTTAATGAGCAGATAAATACAGAGAGTAAGAAGAAGAGCTGTCTGTATCACCTTGCTCATGGGATGAGTGGCGAATATCTCGTTAAAGAATCCTGCCGTAACATGGAAAACAATGGGCACAAGGATATTCCTCCCGGTTTTATAGTAAAGCCAGTTCATAATCAGAACAAAAGGTATAATACTTACCATGAAATTGAGTGAGTAGAGCGCTCCAGTTTCAACAAGGTTGCTGTGATAGTAATCCTTTATGAATGAAAGAGGAATGTGCCACAGTGCCCAGTACACCGCGAATATCATGGATGTAGTAAAGAGACTGAAACGTGCCCTGAGACAGTCAGTGCCGTATGAATGCCATGCCAGCTCCTCAAGCAATGGCGCAAGAAACAGCATTACCCAGGCCGGGAAAAGTGAATAAGAGAATGAAAAGCTCTCAGCAAATTTAAACTGCTCCGCGCTGTATCCGAAAAGCAGAGATACAGCCTGAGCCGCAAGAATACTTATGAGCATAAGAAACAGCGTTAATAAAAGATAAACAGGTTTCACGCTTTTTACGGAAAATATTCTCCGGTGGAGATCCAGGCGCAGGTCAGGATCCGGGAGCATCATTGCCAATGCTATAAGCATTGGAGCTATAACTCCCGCGACACCGAGAATTCCGGAGGCTAAACTGTAAATCCCCTTTACCGGTGTGATATGGCTCAGATATGCCGCTGCAAACCAGAAGGCCCAGGGTATTATTGTTGCCATTGAGTAGAAAATTACCGGATGACGATACTTGTTGATATTCATTATATTAACTCCTTATAGTTAGTTTTATTTTCATTTAAAAAAAAGAGAGAACCGGCAAGAGCGCTCAGCTGCGCCTCTATAAGAAACGGGATTGCCTTAATACGCCTTCCGGTCTGGGCCTCATCCCATGGATAAAAACCTGACTCAGTCAGAAACCGTACTGCGGCTATTATAAATTCAGCACACTCCAGAGGATAATCTGTTTTAAAAATACCCTCTTCACACCCCTGAATGAAAATAGAAGCGTATACAGGCGCGAGTTCATTGATGTATCTACCGAGATGTTTAGAATATATCAGTGCATTTTCCGGATTATGCAGAGAGTAAAGAATCTTCTCTTTAGAATGCAGGACTTCATCCTCTGTTATAAGAAGCTTAAGTTTTTCCAGAGCTTTCAGATTTTTATTACCGGCTTGACTGAGCAGCATCTTTTTTCTTGCGAGTTCATCGCTCACAATATCTTCAATAACAGCTTCAAGGAGTTCATCTTTGGAAGAGAAATAGTAATAAACTGTCCCTCTGGCAATATTCAGCCTCCCTGTGAGCTCCTGCATTGTGATGCTGTCATAATCCCTTGATCTGAAGAGCTCTCGGGCCCCCTTGATTATCTCACGCCTTCTTTTGTCTGCAGTTAATTCTTTATCTTTCATAATATCCCTCATCAAAGACTGACTTAAACTTTTACGACCGACCGTCGGTCAATAATCTGATAAAAAAATATATAATCAGGCCCATTAACCATTCCTGTGAAATGGTTAACACTTTACGGATCGATTCATTAACCTTCAAAAGATAATGAATTTCTTTATTGGACTTCATATTAATAATATTCTGATTCACGAAACCCCCCGGCCGGTAAAACTGTTTAATACAATAATTCCCGGCGTTGATAATGTCATATTTAGTTATTGACCGACCGTCAGTCAATAACTTTTTTTTAAAAATCCCGAAATTTTTGATTTTTTTAAAATTTTTGGACGGCAAATTAAACTGTTTCTGTCAATCGTTCATTTATAAATGACAATGAACCTGGCGAAGCGCCCAACTGCGCCTCTAAAAGTGAGGTAAAAGCGTTAATCCGTCTTCCAAGCTGGGAATCAGTCCATGGATAGAACCCTTTATCTGTAAGAAACTGAACACCGGCAAGAATAAACTCAGCGCATTCAAGAGGGTGTTCTATTTTAAAAACTCCCTCTTCGCACCCCTGCCTGAAGATCGATGCCCATAGAGGCGCAAGCTTAATGATATATCTCCCGAGCTGCTTTGTGTGCATTTCGGTATTCTCAGGGTGGTGGAGAGAGTCAAGAATCCCTTCATTTTCATCTGCAAGGGAATCATCTGATATTATTACCTTCAGTTTTTCCAGTGCAGTCAGATTTATTACCCTTTCACTATTCAGCAGTTCCTCTTTTCTTTTCAATTCCTGATCCACCAGATCCTCAACAACTGCTTCAAGCAGCTCCTCTTTCGAAGAGAAATAATGATAGATTGTTCCCTTGGCAATATTCAGCTTAACCATAATGTCCTGCATTGTGGTTCTGGAATAATCCTTTGTCTGGAAGAGTTCCCTTGCAGCCCTGATAATCTCAAGTCTTCGATCATCCGGATTTTTCACTATTCTTGCCATTAATTCTGCCTGTTTTAATCTAAACTGAAATCGAAATTCAGAATTTAATTTTGCAGATACTTTAAAAATAAATCCTGAAATGAATTTTAACTCTGAATATCAGATAAATGATACATTGTATAAAACAAGTATTTTTAGTTAAGATGATAATAAAAATCCCCCCATACACAGGGGGGATTATGTACCGGGGATATATTAAAAATCCAGCGTATCAACACACCTGGGGAAAGGTATAACATCCCTGATATTCTGCATACCTGTGACAAACTGTATGAGCCTTTCGAATCCCAGTCCAAAACCTGAATGCGGAACTGAACCGTATTTGCGGAGTTCAAGGTACCACCAGTAATCCTGCTCATGAAGGCCAAGCTCATTTATCCTTGCAAGGAGTTTATTGTAGTCATTCTCCCTTTCACTGCCGCCTATGATTTCACCGAGTCTGGGTACAAGTACATCCATTGCGCGGACAGTTTTTCCGTCATCATTGAGTTTCATGTAGAATGCTTTTATATCCTTCGGATAATCTGTAACTATTACAGGTTTTTTAAACACTTCACCTGTGAGAAACTTCTCATGCTCGCTCTGCATATCAATGCCCCACTCAACAGGGTACTCGAATTTATTACCGGACTTTTTAAGTTCGTTGATCGCATCAGTATATGTTATGCGCTCGAAGCTGCTTTCAACTATGTGCTGAAGATTATCAACAATTCCCTTTTCTATCATTGAATTGAAAAAGTTCATATCCTCTGAGCAGTTATCAAGGACATACTTAAGTATATATTTTATGAAGTCCTCTGCAACATCCATGTTCCCTGTTATATCACAGAATGCCATTTCAGGTTCAATCATCCAGAACTCCGCCAGGTGGCGTGAAGTGTTGGAATTTTCCGCCCTGAAGGTGGGACCAAAGGTATAGACATTCTTGAGAGCAAGAGCGTATATCTCCGCCTCAAGCTGTCCGCTTACAGTGAGAGATGCCTCCTTCCCGAAAAAGTCCTGCGCAAAATCTATCTTACCTTCACTCCTCGGAATGTTGTTAAGATCAAATGTCGTGACGCGGAACATCTCCCCCGCGCCTTCACAGTCGCTCCCTGTTATAACCGGGGTGTGAACATATGTGAATCCGTTATCATTGAAATATTTATGTATGGCAAAACTCATTGCATTTCTTACACGCATAACTGAGCCGAAGGTGTTTGTCCTGGGGCGGAGGTGCGCAATCTCGCGAAGGAACTCGAAGGAGTGCCGTTTCTTTTGCAGCGGATACTCCTCTGCCGGTGCATCTCCGAGTATGGATATCTCAAGGGGAGTAACCTCAACATTCTGCTCTTTACCCTGTGAAGGTATCAGTTTTCCTTTAATTGAAACGCTGGCTCCATTTACAAGTCTGCTGTTTATCTCATCAAATCCCGGGAAACTCTTTTCAATAACAATCTGTATGCTGCTCATACACGATCCATCGTTCACCGCGATAAAAGACACGTCTTTAGAGTCTCTCTTCGTCCTGATCCATCCTTCTATAGTCACTTCACGTCCGTCGCCGCTTAGAGTCAGAATATGCTTTACTGTTTTTTCTTTCATAATACACCACCGCCTGTTATTTGTAACTTTTTTTATGGGAAACCCGCACTATTGCATGTCAACGATTTTATCACCGAAAAATTCATCATAGCTCATAAGCTTTATCCCGTTTTTACGCGCATTATCCAGCTTACTGCTTTTGCCGTTTACATCCTCGCAGATTAAAATCTCCAGATCCCTGGTTACAGTATTGGAAAACTCATAACCCGCCTCTTCGATAATTTTTATCAGGTCATTCCTTTTCCCGGGACCTTTCCCTGTCATGCAGACCTTGCCTTTCGCTGAGCCCCCTGTATCTTCAGTCAGCTCAAGGAGTTCACAAAGCTCATTGAACAGAGCCATATTAGAACTGTCACTCTTCCATTCAATTATATTCCGGCCTATAACATAAGTATCATCTTTGTAAGAGAGGAAATCCTCCACCGTATATATTCCAAGTTTGACAAGAGACTTTTTCTGAACAAGGGGTATACCGAGCCTGCTGATAAGCTCACGGGGAGTCATTTTACGGGAAGCTCTCATCTCATTTATAAAATTTGCTATCTTCTTCTCTGCAAAACCCTCTACTCCCTCAAAATCTTTCTCCGTGATATTATAAAGGTCCCTGATATTTTTTACTCTACCCAGAGAGAAGAGTGTACGCACAGTAGCCTCCGCGACATTTTCTATATCGCAGCTTTTCACCCAGTATATAATCCTTTGTATACTCTGTTCCTCGCACGCGGGATTCACGCAGCGGAGATGAACCCCGGAACGGACAGGTTTGCTTTTGCAGGATGGGCATTCATCTGCAACAAGTTCATCATTGAAGTCTGTTCTTCCGTGGGAGCTCCTGTTCTCCTGAACAAAAGGTATAACATCATTAGCTCTCTGAACAACAAGGGTATCCCCCCTCTGCACCTTCAGCCGCAGCACATTCTCGTAATTATTCAGCGTGGCCCTCTCAAGCTTTGCACCGCCGATAACCACCGGTTCAAAAAGCGCAACCGGCACAAGGTTCCCCTGTCTGCTCACCTGCCATATGATCTCCCGGAGCCTGGTTTCACGGGACTGCGACGGGGGTTTAAGCGCTATCGAATAATGATGATGATGATCAACAACCCACATACTGTCGATCTCATCAAAAAGTCTTCTGTCATCAACGGAAAGGATAAGGCCGTCAGTTTCATACTCCCACTGATCGCGATATTCATTCATGTAGCTGTTATAGTATTCCTCTATTTCAGAAATATCAGAAGCAGTGAAATAATTAACCGCATTCATTCCGTTATCAGCAAGGAGTTTAATCCTCTCACTTTCAAGATTAATTTCTTCAATGCCCATCACCTGGTATACTGCGAACCTTACATACCTAAGATCTCCACGGTTCTCCTTTCTGTTTATAAGTCCGACGCATGAATTACGCAGAGGCTTACCGCTGGTATTGTACTCGGTATTTCTCGGGAGATAGAGTTCACCGCGAATCTCAATATCATTATTGGTCAAAGCAATCGTCTGTTTAATGTCACTGACATACTCCGCGATGTGCGTAACGTCCTGACCTGTTTCTCCATCTCCCCGTGTTGCAACATAAACAAGCTTTCCATCTGTATATCTGCATGTGGCAGAGAGACCGTCAATTTTAGGCTCAAGAACAAACCCTGTTATCTCCACACCGGCAAGCCGCTTAAGCCATGTCCGCACATCATCCATACTTTTCGCTTTTGCCATCGACAGCATAGGAGCAGAATGCTTTATTTTTTCACCCTGGGGCTGCTCGATACCTACAGATGAAAAATAAGAATTTTCAGGATCTATCTCACGCAGCTTTTCTTCAAGTTCATCAAAATCCCTGTCACTCATCAGGGGCTTATCAGTATTATAATATGCATCCCTTGCTTCAGTAAGAAGTTTCACCATCTCATCTATTTTCATTTAAATCACCTGATATCTCTTCATCAAAATTCTTTATAAAATCATAAAAACCCGTACGGGTTGTCCAAACAGAAAAAAGTAATATTATACGGAGTAATGAATAATCACAATAATTAATCAGAAAAAAAACTTAGATTATTTATTTTTAAAAAAAGTAAACTTTTTTTATTGACTCTCTCAGCAATAATTATATATTCATTATACAAATTAATAATTTAAAGGATGTAAAGAATGAAAAAAGCAATTTATCTTCTTTTTGTATCTATCCTTGCAACATTTCTTCTGGTTTCCTGTGAATCACAGCAGCCGAAGACAGATGTTAATCAGGATGTAACTGTTAAAGCAGATGCGGGCGGAGATATGGCTGTTAGCGCTATTAACAGACAGGTTAGCGGATTCTCAATTGATGGTTTTCCTGGTGGTAAATCTTCACTCAAGGCAAATGAAGATCTCGAAAACATGAAAAGAATTGTTGAACTTGTTAAGCCGATAATTGACCAGATCCCTGATGGTTATGTTATGCAGATAACAGGCCACGCAGCTGATTATCCTACAAAATCACTTCAGGCAAGTGTTTCAAAAGGAAGAGCAGCAAAAATTTACAACGAGCTTAAAAAAGCCGGTGTTCCTGCAGCGAAGATGACCTACAAAGGTGTTGGAATTTCTGAACCTCTCGAAGGTTATGATGGAAAAGACGCGAAGCAGAGAAGGGTTTCTTTCAAAGCTATTAAGAAGTAATTACAACTTCACTTTTAAATAAAAAAAGGCTCCTTGCGGAGCCTTTTTTTATTTTATTATCCTGTTTTTAACCTTCACTTCCCAGAGTACTATGTCCGGCATTCTCTGGTCAAGAGACTTTATAAACTCCCCCACCCTGGCTCTGTCTATAAGAGTAGGGTCGCTCTCCAGCCTGAAACGTGAAGATGACACATATTCATTCAGTTTGTCCGTAAGTCTTTCACGCAGAAGGTTCTGCCATTCAAGTGAACCACGCTTTTCAAAATAATCATAGAACTCAAACTTATCCTTAAAAACCGGAAGTTCAGACTGTTCAATTTTCCACCTGGGAAGAGAAATATCAGCACCTGCTGTGATATTCCCCTTGGTTCTTTCAAGTACGGATTTTACTGAATTGGTTATAAACTCCCTGACCTCCCGTTCGTTTTCCAGGAAGAAAACCAGTTCACCCGCATCAGTGAACTTCGGAGGTTTAAGGAATTTCTCTATATACTCATCCTTGCTCATATTCTGGCCGGCAGCTCTGTCTCCGGTGCCGTCACCATCAAGAATATCCATAATGACAATGGAATACTCCCTCCGGAACTGAAGTTTGCCGTCAGCGGGATTTTTAGCCAGCATACCAAGACCGTTTACAGTTTCAGCAAGAATCTCCGGTGTAATTTTTTCAAACCCTCCGGATGAAGAGATCTTCTCTTCAATATCAAGAACAACACGCCTGTAGTTCTCCCTTGCCTCAATATCCTTAAGCATATCCGAAAGCTTGTCTTCAAAATGATACGCCCCATCCTTCTCTTCAAGGATTTTCAGCAGGAGAAGTCCTGACCACAACTTTGCGGGATTAAGATAATTCGTGTGCCTGAAAGGATCAGGAAAATACTTTGCGTCAAAGTCAGGACTGTTAAAAAGATGCAGCGGGTGAGTTCTCTCTGCGATTAGATCATGATAATCCTTAGCTGAATCCTCAAGAGAGTTCACTTTAAAAATCGGGAAACCGAGAAGCATACCTATTGAAATCATTTCGTATGGCTTACAGAGGTTCGGCACTTCAAAAGTTTCAACACTGATATTCGGAACAGCTGTCTCTCTCTTCCTGTAATGATTAAGCCGCAAAGGGAGATCATTCTGTGCATTTCCAGGATCGTCCCCCTCCTCATAATTATTAAGTTCAAAATTTGTCACGGCCCTGTAATACTCCATTGATTTCAGGCCTGTGGCATCCAGGTAAATATAGGGCCGGGAATATGTATCCAGTTTTTCAAGGAGTTTAGATACAGCGATCTTCTTTTCGGAAAGAATATCCCTGATTGATATATTATCAAAGCTGAAACCTTCAAATCTGGAATATATTATTTTAAAAAGTTTTTTTCTTATAATTTCAATATCAACACGAAGCATGCTGGTTTCGCTGAACTGCAGTCCGGCTTCACCCCGGTTCTCCTCAAAAAGAATCTTCTTTACTTCATCAAGGGGTTTGTCAACCAGTGCACCAAACCTGTCATTGATTATAGTTTTAATTTCATCATCACCAAGATCAAGTATCTTGAGACCCTCTGTTGAAATAAGATATGTCTCTATAAACTGTCTTGTGTCATCCTCGCGATCAAGTTTTACAAAGTCAACCTCGTTGCACAGATCCTCGATGGAGAGCCTGGAATAGAAATGCTTTTCAAGGAAAGCCTGGATCTCTTTGCCGTTAATAAGATAAAAGAAGAGAGGATTTTTCTTTTCAAGGAGTTCAAATTTTTTCTCTTCAAGTTCCTGCCTCAATTTGTCGCGAAGTGCGGAAACTTTATCCATCAAAGTATTGATTTCCATGTTCCTTATACTAAAAAGAAGAGACTTGAATTCACGGACAAAATTCTCCGCAGATGTAAGCATGGCCTCATAGACAAGCTGGCTGAAGTTGAATGAAGCCATCTGAATAACTGCTTCAGCAAGCTCCCTGCTGCCGGAACCCTCCGCAGCTTCAACAAGTTTCTCCATCTCCTCTGTGGAATACCGGGCGAGAGCAACCCGCTCCTGATAATACTTCTTCTGGTACATCTCAAGCTTTGCCAGCACAAGGTCAATCACTCTGCCGGAAAAGACGAAACCCATGTTAGGATCCTTCATGTATTTATGGATCTCAGTTGTGAGAACTGTTTTCATCTTATCCAGCTCAACCCTGTACCTCTTCTCCATGCGCACAAGGAGCCCGGATTTAATCTTCTCCATCTCCTCCTTGCCGTAATCCCTTATGATACTCTCCATCAGGGAAACCAGAGCACGCTTTTCACCTTTTGCCGCAGCAGCTTCAAGCTTTTTCTGGTAGGAGCGCATCTCAACTTCCATGTCGGCCTTGTAATCGGGATACATCCTTTCAAATATTAGACGGCAATCGAGACGTAAAGCCCGCACTAACCCCCTGTTAATGTCACCGATTGTTTCAAGCAGCAGTTTATTATTTATCTGTTTGAGAAATGCTTCTATCATTTTGAGGGCAATTATTCGATAACCAATATCCTTAAGCTGCGGCACAGGATAGATCACCCTTGATATTCCGAATGAATTATAGCTTGCTCTCCTCTGAGACTTCTCCTCTCCCGGCAGATAGACAGATGCCCTGGTGGAATCATTCACAGTCCGCTCTTCAATAGCCCCCCCCACAATTGATGATACGAATGTGGAGATAAACTGCCCTGTGAGCTCCTGAACCTGGTCGCGTCCCTGCAGTGAGTTCCCCGCCATATTCTCTATATCAAGAAGATAAAGCATCCCGTCATCGAATATCCTGTCAGGGATCTCCACTTTACGGCCGGAGGGGTATTCAGCCCTGAATGTATTGCCGCTCATAAAGAAGTCTATCTCCTTAAGCGCAGCATAAGCGTTTGCCCTTGCGTTCCTGTTATATACAACTCTTTTAAATGCGGACGGAAGAACTATAATTCCGTATACACGCGGTTTCGGCCAGTAGTCTTTAAATACATCCTTCACCATTGCAGCAAGGTCAAGGAGCATTCCGTTACCCGTACCACCCACAATTGAAGCTGTAATAAAAATTGAAATCTGCGCACCCCGTTTAAAATGAGTGACATCAAAAGTCAGCTCCCTTCCCTCCATTGAACTGCCGCTTAATTCAAAGTAGTAACCTTTTTCATCTCGCGGGAATATAGATATATCGATTTTCCCTTCAACATGCGGACAGAGCAGGGCACGAGCAGCCTGATCCGGTTCAATGTATGCGATTATATGGTCAGCAGGGATTTTTTCACTGAAGTAGTGGCGGTTCACACCACGTTCAAATTTAAAGGAGATCGTTTCACTCCTCTTATCCTCCCCTTCCTTTACATCCATGAGCTGAAAATATTTCGGGTCATCCGGCAGCTGCCCCAGCCTGTCCCTCTCTTTTATAAAAGCGTCACGGATCTTCTTTTCATTGTAGAAATAAGCAAGCCGTCCTAATGGCCTTGTCTGGTTCGCCCCCTGACCTGCCCGTGTTGAAATATCGTAAACATCGGGATTGGGGAGCCATTTATAAACCGGATCGTTCTTGTGCTTTTCACGCAGGAATTCAAGGGATAGCTCCTCAGGTGTTGGAGAGGAGAGGTAGAGCATCCTCTTCTCCTCCTGAAAAAACTGGTCTGAAGGGAACCGGTATCTACCCCCTTTACCTTCGATACTTGTCTCAATGTCAGTTGTATCAATACCTACCCACCTCATATACCTGTGGGCCTCGACCGGGATATTCTCTTCAATCCATGTTTTAGCAGAGAGGACCCCCTTCATACCGGAGCCCCCCACACCGATAACTATGGACTTCCGGACGGTGGGCTTATCATCGTTAATTACACTCTGTATCGATTTATGCAGTTCGTCTCTGCTCATCTATCAACCTGCCCTGAAGGGATCTGTCATCGGGTAAAGCCCGTCAGGACTCGGTGATGACATGTCATAGCCGGGATATATCCTGTAGAGCCTCAACATGAAATTTTTTTCAATTTTAGGAATACCTGCTGAAGTCTTCACCTCGTACTCCTGTGTATACAGGTGGAACTCGAAATATCCGTTCGTAAACTTTTCATCCTGGTTGAGCCTGTCACCGATGCGGAGCCTTATCGGCTGCTTCGCTTCAATTGCCGCAAAAGTAGGATCTCCTGCCGCATCGGGCTCCTGCTTTATATAAATCCTTTCACGGGCACCCATCTGCCTGTAGCCTTCAAGTCCGGGATAATAAACAAGTACCCTGCCGTCGCGCCGCATATCCAGGATATACTCTTCATATATTTTATCAGGGAGATTGTAGATGTCCCTGTCACGCTGATTGTCAATTATTCTGATATTTACACTGAGGTGATCATTAATTACTTCAGTGGAATAGGTCTTTATGTTGCCTTCAGTCTGGCCAATGGTAATAAGTTTCTCGGTTACTTTTTCATCCGCCAGGGAAAATTTATACACAAGCCCGGGGTCAGGGAGATCTCTGGATTTCACAGATGGCTTTGCCGGAGTTTCCGTACTTCTCTGCCCGGCTTTAGCCGTTGAGCTTTTCCCTGGTGTAATATCAACAGAGTCACCCTCCGCAGAGGCTTTACGTGCCTTTTTCAGAGAAACCCACTGAAGCACAATAATAAGTCCTAAAATAATAAGAAGAAGGACACCCCCCGCAAGGATAATCCTGTATAGATCAATCTCCTTCTCTAACTCATAGATCCTTGGATCAATCTGCTGAAAAACTGCCATGAAACTGTGTATAAACCTGAACATCACTCCTCCGTTGCAGAAGTATTAAAATATTTTTATAATATCAAATATATAAAGCATGGATAAATCCGTCGGTTGATCCGAAATAAACTTTTCTGTCATGAATTAAAGGCCTGCTGTAGATATTACCATCTGACCTGAATGTGAAAATCTGTTTCCCGCTCTTAAGGTCAAGGGCATAGAATGAATTGTCCTCTGAGCCGAAATAGACCCGTCCTTCGTGAATAAGCGCCTCTGTCCTGATCTTGCCGTTTGTCCTGAACTCCCAGACCTTTTTCCCCTCCGGATTCAGGCAGTAGAAAAAACCGTTATCAGCTCCGAAAAAAAGATGCTCCGCCCCGCCGATATCAGAGGATACAATTGAAGAAAGCACAGGAGCTTTCACAACAAAATTCCATTTATAGGCACCGGTATCTCTTGCCACTGAATAAACAAACCCGTCAATTGTCCCAGCCACAACCTGTCTGCTCTTTTCTGAAACGAAGGGTTTGGATCTGCATGCACCGCTGAGGTCGTACTCCCAGGTTTTCTTCAGTTTGTTCCCTCCGTAGTCGAATCCCATGAGCTTCTTATCCTCGCTGCCGATGAAAAGCATGCCGGAATGCAGCACCGGAGTTGACACTGTGCCGTTTATTGAAAGGCCCCAGAGCACCTCACCAATCTTCCTGTCTGGGCCGTTAAATGCGTCGAATGCATATATACCTTCAAGTGTTGTCACAAGGAGCACCTTCCCTGTTGCAACGGGTTCGGTAAATATACCTTTTTTTGTCCTCTTCTGCCAGATAATTCTTCCGCTTATAAGTTCAGGCTCCCCCTGGACCTCCTTAAGACCGGTATCAACGGCAAAGGCTCCACCTTCACGCGCAACGCAGTAAATAATACCGTCATTGTATACAGGCGGGGAGTAGAGTGACCCCTGAAGCATAATCTTCCCGGAAACCTTTAAATTATCACCGGCAGGCTCGAAAAAGAATAATTCCCCTTTCAGATTTGTTGCAGCAAAAACAACTCTTCCGCTCTTTAGTTCTATCTTTGCAAAACCTGAATGAATTGCTCCACCTGTACGTAAAGCACCGCACTCCTTCCCGGAATTCCCATTCCCCGGAGTTCCTTCTATAAAATCATCAAGCTCATCACCGAGCATGTCATCCCCGGTTTTCATAAGTCGTGTGAAAGACTCATCTACAGAAAGAGCTGTTTTCGGATCAAATCCCTTCAGGGGTTTTACATGCGGATTACTGGCCATTATCATCACCGGTTTTTTCAGGTTTACTTTATTATCGGACAACAGCTTCAAAATATGCAAAACTGCACATTTAATTTAATAGTTTAAATCGCTCAGGTCAAGAAATCTTTTAGATATGACTTTTATGTATCAGGGGGATTAATAAAAAAACGCAGCCGCCAGCGGTAAACGGGGGGTGCGGCTGCGTATCTTTCAGCATTAAAAAACGACCAACTGACATAATCCGGTCTTTTCAGGGCTGAAAAACTGCAATACTTTACCCTTAACTGCAATATTTTAATTTTCATTATTTGAAAAGCTGAAACAATACAGTAAGAGTCATTGCTAATGAACAAAATATATACATTTTTCCGGTTGTGTCAACCTGAATGTTGAACATTTTTTATTTTTTGTAAATTATTTATCAAAAAACTACTTAATCCTTATCTGACCAATCTCCCGGGCCAGTTCATGAGATCTGCTGCTTAAATCTTCAGAGAGAACGCTGATTTTATCAGAACTTTCTGCTGTAACCTGAGCATAACTATTAACAGAATTAAGTGCTTTTGTCAGTTCATCAATGGTAATCTGCTGCTCCATTGATGAATCATGTATCCCCTTTGAAATGCCGCTGAATCTCTCGATGTCTGATTCAATTTTCCGGTTTTTATCAGAAAGGTTCTGTGTAAACTCAAATGTATTTTCTATTACACCGGATGTTTCAGATATACTGCCGCGGATCACGTTAAGGACAGATGCCGTATCCATTATATTATCCAGCTCCCTGCTGATCCTGCGGGACTGCTCAGAGATATTCTTTTTTATATCACCGGCAAGAAACGATGTCTGGTCCGCAAGTTTATTGACCTCGTCAGCAACAACCGCGAACCCCTTCCCGTGATCCCCTGCCCTTGCTGCTTCAATTGAAGCGTTGAGCGCAAGGAGATTTATCTTATCAGCGATATCGGTTATCATGTTTACCATATTATCTATGTTATCAACAAATTTCGCGATGTCCTTCATTGTTTCAACAGTTCGCGACATGGATTCACGCCCTTCGTCAGTTTTTGACAACGCGGTATTAATGCTCTTCATGATTTCTGAAGTTTTCTGCTGAAGCTGGAATGTATCACCTGCTATATCCAGTACCACGCTCTTCATACGGCCGAACTCATCCTGCTGCTCCCTGATCCTCTCCACATTCATATCAAAAGAAGATGACATCTCCTCGTACGCACTGCTGGCCTCCTCAATGATTGCCGACAGACTTCTTGCTGTGTCAGCCATATCAGAGGATGTGTTTTCAAGCCCCCTTCCCGTCTCCTCAAGCTGAGCTGAATTTTCTGAAATTGTATGTACCATTTTTTTCAGGTTTTCCTTCATTTTGTAAACAGACTTGTTTATATTTGACAGCTCATCAATGACAACCAGTTTGCTGGACTGAACCGCAAGGTTCCCTTTTGTAATATCTTTAAGGACAGAGTTAATGTTATTGATTTTGATGTTGATGCTTTTCGCGAGTATAAGACATACATAAACAGCAAGAAAGAAACCTATGATTGCTATTACAATAATTCTTCCGTAAATATCCAGCTTCTCCACATTCAGCTTTGAAGTGACATGAAGGAGATATGCGAGTATTGTAAGGAAAGGTACAAGCATGATTATTATTGTAGTGGGTATTAACTTCTGTATAATCCTTATGCTGAAAAATCTTGGAACTTCAACCCATGCAGGGAATACCTGCTGGTTGTATATATTCTGAAGATAAAGCTCCGACTTTAAAAAACAGAGAACAACGCTGATGGGCCCGCTTATAAAAGTCAGGAGCCACATATTTACTACCTGTATATTGTTTACGTCTGAGAAATACATTGTAAGTGATATCATAAGCGACATGCCAAGTGTCCACCTGGTCATCGCGCCGATGCTGTGATAAAAAGGGAGCTTCCTGAACCTTGCAAAAGCCTTATCATACTCCTCGCGTGTAACCTCTGTACCCTTTACCAGAGTTCGAAAATATTTCACAATGGGCCCCAGAAGTATATGATTACATATGACAGTTGCTGCCGTGGCAAGAGCTGAAGCGAACGCGGCACTGTAAAGAAAAACAATCATCTGGTTATGATTGAATTCAAGATTAGAATAACCGTAAAGAACCATAAGAGGGATCAGAAGGTAAAAACTTATGGCGTCTGTTTTTAAGAAAAATATAACGGGAAAAATCCTTATGTCCCTGGAATACTTTTTTTTATCCTCAGCTCTTTTTGATTCTGATATTAAGGGATTCCCGGTCTTATTGATGTCTGCGTTTATTGTACTATTGCTTCTGTCTGTTCCGGAAGCGGCAGCGACTCTGCCGGATATTTTAGTCCTCCCATTGCTCCCTGCATCAGTACTATTCTTTACATCTTTTTTTACTTCAGCGGCGTTATTCAGCTCTGTATCAGCCGCAGCCGGACTTGTGTCTATTTTTACATTCATATTCATAGGGGCATATCCTCATCTTTTTTAAACCGGTATAGCAGAACGTTGCCGAACCACTCTTATATTTTTTTTTATTAATCGTATTTATTGTCAGATTTTATAAGCTATTTATTAATAATCAATTTCTTTTTTGCTTTTAATTTAAAGTATAACTAAAATAAATAAAAAGCTATACCAATATTTGCTCTTTTATAGATCTTTATCAGTCATCCTGTTTACCGGCATAAGTAATAAAGATCTATAAATAAAGGTGTTGCACTTAATTATTAAATTTAAATATTAATGTTTATATGAAGACAAGTATAATCCCTTTAATAATCCTCATTGCCGGCATTTTCACCTTTACCCTGGGGATATGGTCAATGAGATACATAAAAAAAAACGGGTCAATTCCATTTGCGGGACTCATGATCTGCTCAGCCCTTCACTCAATCGGGTATTCATTTGAACTTTCCTCTTTAAATCTCCACGATGTCCTCTTCTGGTCAGATATTCAGTACCTGGGAATTTCCTTTTTACCGATGCTCTATCTTGCTATGTCAATAGTATACACAGGTAAAAACAGCCGCAATGCGAAACTCCTCTTTATAATTATGGGTCTATTGGGAATTATCACTCTTATGATTCATCATACAACTGAGCAGCATGGCTATTACTACAAAAATATTGTTCTGCACCAGAACAACGGCCTTACAATCCTCACATTCTCCAAAGGGCCGTGGTATATGGTTAATGCCGTTTATATAAACCTGTCGCTCTTCGCAGCAAGTACACTATTCCTGAACTACATCTTTAAAGCGCCTGGAGAATACAGGAAGCAGGCTCTGCTTATGCTTGCGGGCTCACTCTTCCCCTGGATTGGATATGCCATATACCTGGCGGGATACAGCCCGTATGACATAGACCTGACGCCACTCATGCTTACAATAGCCTCTCCTGTATGGGCCCTTGCTCTTTTTAAATACAGGCTTCTTGATCTTTCACCAGTGGCAAGAGATTTTATTTTTGAAAGCATGGAGGACGGGATGATTATAATTGATTCCAAAGAGAGGCTGGTGGATTTTAACAACGCTGCATCCCGGATATTTCCCTGTATTACTAAAAAAATAATAGGGGAAAATATACGTTCGATACTCTCCACTCACCCCGGGATTATCAGCATACTCGACTGCGGAGTCGAAAAAACAACCTGCGGGATCATACGTGATATCAATAGTGAGACCGAACATTTCAGAGTGCAGGCATCCCCCCTTGTATCCGGAAGGAACGGCGAGACAGGGAAGATAATCGCGCTTATGAATATAACAGAGCAGGTGGCGCTTATGGAGGAGCTGCAGAAGCTCGCAAAAACAGATGAGCTCACAGGAATTCTGAATAGAAGAGAATTTATAACAGTTTCGGTTAAAGAGATAAACAGGGCAAGGAGATACAGCAGACCATGCTCTATTATAATATTTGACATTGATCATTTTAAAAGCATTAATGATACGTACGGACACAGCGAAGGCGATAGAGCTCTTAAACATATTGTGAATATAGTCAACGAGAACATAAGGGAGATTGATATTTTCGGAAGATATGGAGGGGAGGAGTTCACCCTGATGCTTCCTGAAGTTGACGGTGACGCAGCACTTCATACGGCCGAAAGACTCCGCTTATTCATTGAGAATGCCCCCCTTAATATTAACGGCGAAAAGATATGTATTACTGCAAGCTTTGGCGCAGCTGTTTTTAACGGAGAGGATATTGGAATTGATGAACTAATCAGAAGGTCTGATGAGGCGATGTATAAAGCTAAAAACAGCGGCAGAAATTGTTCAGTAATATATACTCAAAAGAGCGTGAATGTTTAAATTATGCTTGTAAAGGGGGATACCGCCGGCTATAATGTGCTTATAATTGTTATTACCCATCATTGTATTTTTAATGGATTACTGATATGAAACCCCTGAAAGCAATTCTTTTATTATTGATTATTTTTTCCTCTGCATCACTTACAGGAGCAGAATGGTTTGATCCCACTACATATGACAAAAATATTCAGGCGGAATTTTCTGCAGCAGGCCTGATGCCACTGGGTGATTTCAGCGATCTTTATGAGATGGGAGCCGGCGGCATGCTTGATCTCTCCTACCTGGCAAATAGACAGCAGGATTACAGGCTCTCGTTTCGTACGGGTTACCTGCTGCTAATAGCAAAGGATGAAACCGATGAGGGCTATAAAACAGGAATTAGCAACGGCTTCATTATACCACTTCTTTTAAATTATGAATACAGGTTCTCTCTTTTTTTCTACAAACGCGTTAAAATTGCCCCATCTGCGGCAGCGGGTATATCCATCAACAGGGCTGTTTTTGATGACAGGTCAGGGACAATAAGTGGAGGAGTGCCGACCGGGCAGGCTGCCGTAAAAGATAAATCTGTTGTCAGCATAGAGCCCATGGCCCTTGCGGGGATAAACTTTTTTTACATGCTCAACTGGACAGATTCAATATTCATAAAATCAGAAGGGGGAATGATTTACGAGACGGAGACACCTATGTATTTTTCACTTTTAAATGCAGGGTATGAGAAGAGGTTCTGAAAAACTGCATTAAAAAAACATCCGGATTAGAGTAACCGGCTTAAATATATCTCCAGCAAATTGATCATCTCTCCCGTAATGCTTTAATATATATTACAACATCACTCCTCCGCAGGCTTATCAATCAGCAGCGGTTCAAACCCGCCCCCGGCCTCACCTTCCGTGATGCGGTAGATATCCCTGTCAACCTTTTTGAACTCCTTCGATGCGGCATTCCAGCTGTTCACTGTTGTGGAGAGATTCCTCCCCACTCTATCCATAAACTCTTCATAATTGTTCAGATGCTTATTCAGTTCCCTGATCCTGTTGATGATAATCTTGATATTCTCCTCAACCTTCTGCTGCTTTAATCCCTGCAGCACAGTCTCAAGATAGGCATAGAATGAAGTGGGGGAAACAATGATTACATGCTTACTGAAAGCATACTCCACAAGATCCTGCGTGCTTATATTTACAGAGCCCACATTGTAAACAAGCAGATTGTAGTACACACCCTCCGCGGGGATAAACATAAAAGCAAAGTCCGTTGTATCCTCAGCAGGCTTTATATACTTCGAGGTTTCATCAATCCTCCTCTTCACATCGCTTTTGAAATCTTTCTCTATCTGCGATCTTAAATCCGGGTCTGTCTCCTGCATAAGCCTGTTGTATTTCTCAAGTGAAAACTTCGCGTCAACGGGTATAACTTTATCTCTGTAGAATATAGCAGCGTCAACTATCTCTCCATCCCTGAAGCTGTACTGCATTTTGTACTGATCCGGCTGAAGCACATTCCCGAGAAGTGTTTCAAGAAAATACTCCCCGAGAATTCCCCGCTGCTTCGGATTTTTAAGTATATTTTCAAGGCTCTGCATCTGCTTTGAAAAGTCCAGTACCTGCCTGTTGGTCTCATCTATCTTCGTGAGGCGTTCTGTGACCTCCTTGATGATTGCCGCTGACTGCCTGAACTGGTTCTGCATATTCTGGCTGTTCTCCT